>MWAR01000407.1 GCA_002068715.1 bacterium ADurb.Bin374 | reverse complement strand
CCCCCGAATCGGTGAAGCGCATCAGGCGGCATCATCTCGAAACCCACCTGCACGAGCATTACAGGCCGGAATCCGTCGTCGTCGCCCTAGCGGGCGGCTTCGATTCCCGCAAAGCCCAGATGGCCGCCAGAAAGGTTTTCGGGAAGTGGCTGCCGGCACCCCTCCCGCGCATTCCGAAGCGGCCCGGCCCCGTCGCCGCGTTGAACGGCCCAAAGATTTTGTCCGTTGATTCACCCCGAAGCCAGGTTCAGGCACGGGTTTCCTTCAAAGCCCTCGCGTTCAACGATCCTGAGTTTCACGTGCAGAAATCTCTCGTTCGCATCCTGGATGGGGGCTCGGGATCGCCCCTGCGGCAGGCGATGCAGGACTCGAAGGGATTCTGCTACTCGCTGAGCGTCGGCACCGATTCCTACGAGAACGCCGGCGCGATCCACATCGATTTCTCCGTTCAACCGGACGTTCTCGAAGACGCCATCGGAGAATGCCTCAAGGTGATGGCTTCCATCGCGAAAGCCCCTCTCGCCAAGGACGTCGTGGACCACATGCTGTACCAGTATGTGAAGGCAAAACGCTTCGCCTCGACCGACGTCTGGGATTTCTGCGGCAGATACGCCTTCAGGGCCCTGTATCCGTCGCCAATCAGCTTCGCCGAGGAGTTCGCGGCGACCCAGAAACTCCGGCCGACGGACATTCATGCAATGGCGTCGCGTCTTCTGCGCCGGACGCATCTCGGCGTGACGCTCGTCGGCGACATTTCGAAAGCCCGCGCGGCTCGGGTGAAGAAATTGTTACGAAGCTTCCCGGAGTAGCGGAAACCGCACCCCTCACTTCTTGGGTCTGTCCACGTCGGTCGTGGAGGGCGTCTCCTGGACGATCTTGTGCAGAGCCGTTTTCCTCCTCTTGTTCATCGGCGGTTTCGACCCGGGTTCCGATCTTTTGGGCGCGGCGGGCCTGTTGTTCACGGCCTTGCTCTGGGAAGTCATGTTCATCGAGGAATTCGGAGAATTCTGCAATCCCTTGATGCCGGCAGAGATCGGCTTATACGGGACATAATGGACGATCGTCCGCCACTCACCGTTGATGAGGACTCTGGTTTCGACGGCCCGCATTTCGACGATGGGCGTAGACGTCGCGAGCTGTCCGGTTTTCACCTGATCGGGCTTGATGTCGGCCGACATCCGCGAGGCCTCGTCGAGAGTTCCCGGAATACCGGCGGTCGCGACACCCAAACCGGCTGTCCACAGGGCGGTGACAGCAATGCCTCTCATTATATATTTTACACCATTATATTTTCCGGACATACATCCCTCCGGCACTGGGAACCAGGGGCGGCGGCCGATGCCGCCGCCCCCCTGTCGTGCGTTCTCAGTTGTCGCCCATCGAGCCGGCCGGCTGGGCGGTCTCCTGCGGGCTGGCACCCGTTTCGACCGTCGTTCCCGTCGCCGTATCAGCAGGCGTTGTCGAAGCTCCGGTCGCAACCGCGGCTTCCGTGGCCGATGCCGCTTCCACGGCGGGCTTGTCGATGACAGGAGGCTGGGTGATATTCTTCACGAGCGCTTGGAAATCCTCGTTGTTGATCACCTTGTCGCCATTGATGTCGTACTGGGCGAGCCATGGAGAGCTGACCTTGATCCCGTTCCTGCCCGCCCGCTGGACGACTTGGGCCAGCTTGAGAAGGTCGGCCCAGCCAAGCTGCCCGTTCCCGTCCAGGTCGCCGGGGATATATTTGGGATCGGCCGGGAATACGGTGCGGCCACCGAACACGGCATCACGCAGGAACTGGAAGTCGCTGATCGTGATCCTGCCATCGCCGTCGAGATCGGCATTGGCAAGAGTCGATGCCTTGCGGCCGAGGTGGAGAACCAGCTTCGCCAGATCTTTCCGGTCGATTTTGCCGTCGCCGTTCACATCGCCGAGTTTGGCCGTCTCTTTCTCCATGGCGGCAATCTGCTCGTCGATGCGGGCGTTTTCCTGCCCGATCGCGGTTTCGGCTTTCAACAAGGCGGCGAGCTGTTCCCTGAAAGCGATCATCTGTTTGGGATCGAGAGCGTTGAACGTGCCGGCGTTCATGAAGTCTTCTTCAACGCCGTCGAGATTCTTCGCCATCTCGGCGCTCAGCTTGTCGAGCTTTTCGTTGAGAGCGCGGATGCGCTTCTTCGCGTCTTCCGAATACGGCTTTTTCGCGAGCATGTCCAGAAGCTCTTTCTGCAGGGCGGAAATTTCCTTCTGCTGCGCGGTGAGCTTGTTGATGCGGTCGCTCAGACCCTGCCAGGAGTGCTCGGCCTTCTCGGCCAGGGCGAGCAGGCCTTTCCGGACAGCAGCTTCGCCGTCCCTGATCTGACCCTGGGTCTTCTGCTGAGCCTTGTCGGCAGCTTCGACGTTCGCCGTCAGCTGGGGATTCAGGATGATGCCATCGTATTTTTTGTCATCGAGAAGTTTCTTGTGCGCCGCGTTTTCCTTCTCGATTTCCTTGCGACCGGCGGCAATTTTCTCGTTCAGCGCCTTGATCCGTCCCTGAAGGTCCTTGAGCGCTTCAGGGGTGATCTTTTTGGTGCTCTGGAGGAGCTCGTCAACCATCTTCTGCTTCTGGGTCGTCATGTCGAGAACGTCCTGCTCGATCTTCGCAACGGCATTCTGATGGTTGCGGATCGCCTTGTAATATTCGTTCCGGGTTTCTTTGCGAACATCATACCGGGAAGCGAGCTCGACGAGGCTGCCGACGTTCGCGCCCGCCGCCTTCCCGGCTTCGTATCCGTTCCTGATCGTGTTCGCGGCGACCATGTAATAGCCCTGGCCGTTCAGACCGGCCGCATTGGACGTGTAAGCCTGGACGATGTGATTTTTGTAGACCTCTGGCTCCTTGCCCTTGACCGATTCGAGCCATCGAGTGAACGCGACAGCCGAGCTGCGAAGACCGGCATAATCCTTCTGGCGTTCCATGTCGTCGAGGCGTTTCGCCCATCGGCCTGCCTGTTCTTTGGGAGTCAGGCGAACGAACTCGGCGGCCATCTTCTTCTCCATCTCGTCCGCGTCGGGCTTGCCCTCGTCTTCCCTGATCTCCGTCTCTTCCTGGGCGGCGGGAACGAGGCTGACCTCGGCGCCCGCCGGGTCCTCACAGAACGCGACCGTCGACATGCCCAGCATCGTCGCCACGATCAGACCACCGGTCAGAACTGTTTTCCTCATACGTCGAAACCTCCGATTATATATATTATATTTGATATATATCTATCACGGATCCACGGCATGATTTCCACGCCGGATCTATCTCACAGCATTATTCTAGCATACGACCTTCGTCATAGAAAGTCATAGAAATAATTCCACCAGGCCGTCTGCATCAGCTGGCCCGTCACGAAGAAGCTGGAAAGATCGACCTTGCCGCCCGGGAATCGCGGGTCGGACGATTCGACGGAAATCCGCACGAGCAGCTGGTCCTGGACGAACACGTCGTAACCGGCGGCGACCCGTTGCATCTGGCCGATCTTTGCCGCCTCGAAGCTCTTGATGCGGGGCACCGCGAAGTTTCTCTTCGAAACCGCTCCTCCGGTGTTCTCCTCGCGTTCGATATAGTGTCCGCCGGCTCCGGAAAGGAGTCTGTAGGTGACGGTGGCGACAGGCTGAACGAAAATCAGGGTGTCCGACATGGCCGACGTGAGGTCGGGAAACACCGCCGCACCTGTCGGAATCGTAATCTTCGGGCTGGCGGCATTCACCTGGACCGAACCGCGAAGGTCTTTCCGGATGTTGGAAAAGACCTCATTGGCAGCCCGGATCGATTCGAGGAGATCCATTCCCTTGACGGAGCTTCGGACTCCCTGGGAGAAGAGCATATGCGCCGCGCCGAGAATAAGACTGCAGAGAAGCACCACCACCAGGGTTTCGACGTATGTGAAGCCCCGCGCGGAAGCGATGAGAGAACGCGAGCCGGTCATGGATCTTCCCTCAGGACGAGCGAGAACGACGCGTTGTGGATGATGGGGTCCGATTTGGACATCTGCCACGCGAGTCCGATCGTCACGTTCCAGAAAATGCCGTTCTTCAGGATCTGCTTTCCCGCGGTATCGAGCTGTTCGATCTTCACGACACGGGCCAGGAAGTTCGGATTCAGGGGCGAGCACAGAAGAACGATCTCGGTGCCGGGGATGCGGACGATGCTCGGCTCGATCGACGGGGGCATCTGCGGATTGAGGGCGGTAACGACCTGAGGGTCCTCGAGAAGGGTTTTGATGCTTTCGCCCGTCACCTCGCGCATCGATTTCAGACGTTGGGAAAGCCGCAGCAGCTGCTCGCCGAGCTCCTCG
>MWAR01000406.1 GCA_002068715.1 bacterium ADurb.Bin374 | reverse complement strand
CGCGAACGAAACGGTCAACGCTGGAAGCCTCGGCCTCGATGCCACGAAGATGCCTCGCGTGCGCCGCTCGAGCCGCCTGCTCATCAATCTCGATATTCTCGAGAATGTCGATTACAAGAACCTCACGGCCGCCACGTTCGACATCACACAGAACCTGGAAGCCGGCGGAACGCAAAGCCTCCTGCCGGGCGGAAACCCAGTGTCACTCCCCCTCGACGCGGCATTCCTGGCCGACAGCTCGGCAAATCCGCTCGTTCAGTCGCCGCGGGCGCGGTATACGGTCGATATGCCGATGAAGGTTCTGGCCGCCCAGCCCCAGGTGACTCTCACCATCTCCGCAACTGATGCCCAGGGAAATACCCGCACGCTCGTGCTGCCGATCGAGATCGTCGAAAGCACGTTCGACGCCCGCGTGCTCGAAAGCAAGGAAAACAGGAACTGATTCCGGCCCTTCATCTCACCAGATCAGCGGGGGCGCCGCCACGGCGTCCCCGCTTTTCCGATGCATCGGCGAACGCACGGCGCGCCCCCGCATATCATATCTTTATATATATAACAATGTTCTTTTTGATCGTCTTTCCGTTTTTTTCCGAATGTTGCCCTGCCCGCGCGTGCGATCCTTCAGACTTCGTTCTCGACGATTTCGCCAGCCGCTGCAAGGACCTGTCGGGGAAAATCAGGGACACGGAGCTCGCATTCCGGATGAGATTTCCCGATTCGGCGAGCCGGTCGGCCTTGTTGCTGGATGCGTGGCTCTCCTTCTTTCTCGACCACGGGGTCACGCCGCCGCCGATCTACGCATCAATGCCATGGCCTGCCTGGGAAAACGGGATGCGAAGCCTCGGAAGCCGGATCGGCGGCCTGGGCCGCGGAGAGCCGGTGTCACCCGAAGCGCTCGACCTGATGACACTCCCGCTCGAACTCCTCGCCCAGCCCGATCACCTGTTTCCCTTTCAGAACGCCCTGGCCACGGTAACGAGAAGGTTCGAAGAGATCATTGCCGGCACCGGTTCCGCGTCAGACGCCCTGTCACCGGCACAACTGGCGGCCGACAAAGAGATCGGCCAGTCGTTCGCGCTCATCAGCGGCATGTGCGAAAATGCCCCTGCCCTGCGGGCCCGGCTGTCGACTCTGTATTCGAGCCTGACGGCGCTTTCGGCGGACACGCCCCCGAACAATACGGCATCCGCCGCCGATCCGGCCGGCGGAGAGATGTTGCTGAACGCCGAGGACCGGCGCGCCCTGCTGGAACTTCATCTCGGCAGTCTGCGCGACGAGGTAGAGTTTCTCTCGCCGATCGCCTTCTGGCAACTTCAGCCCACCGCCTCACCAACGAGTCATCCCTGACGAGGAACGAGCGGGTTACACCACGAAGACACTCCGTTGAACAAAACCTCGGTTTCAGGACCGTATCCGCAGATGGAGAGCAGACAAAGAACCGCTAGGAACGGACACCTGGAACCATCTGATTTTTCGCATGCGCCGAAAACTCCTTGAAAAGAAGATTTTCAGAATTTAATCTGCGCCATCTGCGTCATCTGCGGATCGGTTCTTGCAACGAAATACAACTACACAATCCGCGGTTCGTCCTCGTTTCACCTTCCGCGTTTTGGTGTCTTCGTGGTAAAAACGGTTTTCAGAGGACGGTGTAGTCGCTCTCCTTGCTCTTGCCTTCGCCTTCGGCGAAGAGGGCTTCGAGGAACTGCTCGGGGTCGAAGGACATCAGGTCGTCCATTTTTTCGCCGACGCCGATGAACTTCACCGGGACGGACAACTGCTCTTCGACGGCAAACAGGACGCCGCCCTTGGCGGTTCCGTCGAGCTTCGTCATGACGAGGCCGCTGATGGGAAGCACCTCGTTGAACAGCTTCGCCTGTTGAACGGCATTCTGCCCGGTCGTCGCGTCGAGCACCAGCAGGATCTCGTGAGGCCCGCCGTCGCTTTCCTTCGCGGCGATCTTCTGAACCTTGGCCAGCTCGGCCATCAGGTCAGCCTTCACGTGCATGCGCCCCGCCGTATCGACGATCAGCAGGTCGGCACCACGCTTCTTCGCCGCCGCGATGGCGTCGAACACGAGAGCGCCCGGATCACCGCTCTCCTGGCCGCGGATGACCTCGACGCCGACACGCTCGCCCCAGATGCAGAGCTGATCGATGGCGGCGGCCCGGAACGTGTCGCCGGCCGCGAGTATGACCTTTTTGCCGTCCTTCACGAACTTGCGGGCGAGCTTGGCGATGGTGGTGGTCTTGCCGACACCGTTCACGCCGATGATGAGGAAGAGCGTGAGGCCGTTCTCGTTGAACTTCGGCGCGGAGGCGAATTTTGTCAGGCGCAGTTTGAGCTGTTCGCGAAGGAGCGTGTAGATACGGCTCGGATCAGAGATGCGCTCTTCGGCGACCTTCGCGTGGAGATACTGCAGCAACTCCTGGGTGGTCTTCACGCCGAGGTCGGCTTCGAAGAGCGTCTCCTCGAGGTCTTCGAGCAAGTCGTCGTCGATTTTCGCCCGACCGATAACCAGGTTTTTCACCTTGCCAACGAAGCTTTCGCGGGTCTTTCGCAGGCCGGTGCTGAGCCGATCGTACCAGGTGAGCGCAGGCTCTTCCTCGACGGCGGGCGTTTTCGCGACTTCGGCCGCCGTGACGGGTGGCGTCGGAACCGCTTCTACGAGCGGCTGAGTGACGGGCGGCGGGGCCGTCGTGGGCGGCTGGACAAGAATCTGTTCGGACGGCTGTTCCGCCTGGAGTCGGGCCGGCGGAGGAGCTTTCTCGCCGGGGAGGATCTCGCCTTCCGGCGGAAGCTCCTGTTCGTCCTCGATCGGAACGAGCCAGGCGAACAGAAGCAACGTCAGGCCAGAGAGAGCGGTCACCGACGAGATGATGATCTGGTTCGGACCGCTCTGATAGTAAATGAGGCCGCCCTCGATCAACAGGCAGAGGCCGATCAGCAGGACGACTAGCCGGGGCTCGGTCCATTCGCTGCGCGGTGCCGGCGGTTTG
>MWAR01000405.1 GCA_002068715.1 bacterium ADurb.Bin374 | reverse complement strand
GCCGTTGCACCGCTCGTCCGGCTCATGCGGGAAAATGACGTGTCGATGCGGTGCTGGGCTGCCGATATCGTCGTCCAGATCGGCCGGCCCGCGGTTCCCTCGATCATCACGCTCCTGCGGGAAGAGCATGTCGGCATTTCGTATCTTGCCGGCGAAACGCTCGTGCGGCTCGGCGCCTGCGCGATCCCCGAACTCGTCCAGTCGCTCGGAACGGTCACGCGGTCCGTACGGTGGATCGTTGCGAATATCCTGGGCCGGCTTGGCGAGGAGGCTGTGCACGCCCTCGAAAAGGCCGTCGTCGAGGGCGACCCCCTTACGCGCGAAGCCGCCGCGCATGCGCTTGGCGAGATGGGAAGCGTTGCCTGCGTCGCCCTGCAGACCCTCGAAGATCTCCTCAAGACCGAACAGGAACCCTTCGTCCTCGAAACCCTCCGCCGCGCCGTCGAACGCCTCCAACACTTCGAGTGACAGCCACCTCTCCGCACGCTCCCCGAAGAAACAACGCACCGCAGGCTTGGAGACGCAGAGGAACACCTTCGAACTCTGTGTCTCCGTGACTCCGTGGTGAAACGTTCTTCGTTTCTTTGCGGCGTATCTCTTCGTCCGGTCAGGAGCGGCGGGCGACTGCCTCGGGCGGTTCCTCGTCGCGGATCAGCGCCAGGAGCCAGAGCAGGCAGTCGATCGTGAGGATGAACCCCTTCTTCACGCGCAGACGAAGACCGCCTTTCCGCGTCACGGTGATCGTCACCGGGCCGAGAGGTGAATCGACCAGGCCGGCGACGTTCTCGATCCCGTGATTGCGCGGGTCGATAACATTGTACTCGGTATAACTTTCGATGAGTCCGGCGAGCCGCGCACGTCGGACTTCCTTGTCCTTGGGATTGGTCAGAACGATCGCCTTAGTCTGGCTGAGTCGATCCTGGAGCTGGCTCATCTGTCGGAACTCGAACTCCATCTGCGTCACCCCGTAACCGGAGGCGGCGGAAAGCACGTTCGAAAGTCCCTTGGCCGGGCCGCTTCTTCCCATCGTGAACATGCAGTTCTCGAGCAGCAGAAACTCGGTGCTCTCGATCTTCTTGAACAGCGTCTTCGTCGTGATCCCGTCGACGAGATGCTCGACTTCGAACGGGGTGACGCACGAGTAGAAACCGCGGATGATCCCCTTGTTCGCGTCGCAGTCGTGAAAGCCGGGAATTTCGGGGTCGATCGAGAAAACGTCTGTTTCACCCGAAAGTTTCTTGAAAAAGCCCGGAATATCGTCGATACGGGCGTTCCAGCATTTGAGGGAAACGGATGAACCGGGAACTTCGATTTCGTCGATCGCCATCTGCACAACTCCTGCACTTGAGCTTGGGCCGCCATTCTACCCCCTCCGCCGGTGTTCGGCAAGTAGGCGTGCACTGCCGTGCGCGCACATCGCCTCGCCCGACCGTCGCCCGGCCAGAGCTCCCCTTTGCACCTCAACCGTGTAAAGCATGAACAAATGGTGTATGATGCAATCTTGTATGATGGCTGGAAGGCGGATATGTGCAACCATATATTGAGGTGCCTATGAAATCACTCTTGAAGCTCCTTGTTGTCGCGGTATGTCTTGCCGAAAGCCTGAACCCGGCCTGGGCGGCCGAAGAACGCATTCTGTTCATGGCTGGCGCCGCCGCGCAGCCCGTCGTAGAGCCGCTTGCCAAGGCGTTCGAGACGAAGACCGGCATCAAGGTCGATGTCAATATCGCCGGTTCGGGGATGCTGCTTTCTCAGATCAAACTGTCCGGAAAGGGCGACATCTACTTTCCCGGCTCGATCGATTTCATCGACAAGGCAGTGAAGGACGGCATGGTCGATGAATCCACCGTCACGCCGATCGTCTATCTCGTTCCCTCCATCAACGTTCAGAAGGGAAATCCGCACAAGATCAAAACCCTGAAGGATCTGTGCCGTCCCGGTCTCAGAGTGGCCATTGCACAGCCCGAAACCGTCTGCCTTGGAGTGTTCGCGGTCGAACTCGCCGAACGGTTCCTTTCCCCCGAAGAAAAGAAGGCTTTCCGGGCGAATCTCGTCACCTATACGGAAAGTTGCGAGAAAACCGCCACGGCCCTGCTTCTCAAATCCGCTGACGCCGTCATCGGCTGGAGCGTCTTCGAATACTGGAACCCGGAGCTGATCGAAACGGTGAAGCTGACTCCGGATGAGATCGTGCGTATCAGCTATCTTGCCGTTGCGATAACGAAGAGGTCGCAGCATCTCGAGGCATCGAAAAAATTCGTCGAGTTCATGAAATCGCCTGAAGGGCTCGAGTTCTTCAAAAAGTTTCACTATTTTACGACCGCCGAGGAAGCGCTCGCGTATGTCGGCGCTGACAAGCCTGTCGGGGGAACTCCCTACAACGTTCCGGCGGAATGGATGAAATGACCGTGGAAGTCGGGTCGTGCTGAAGAAACTGACCATCGGGATCACATTCGGAATTTTCACGCTGTATCTGCTTCTGGTCCTGAGCCTTTTCGCGTTCATCAACCCATCGAAGCTCGTTCAGGCTCTCGGCTCGGAGCGGGTGTTGTTTTCGGTGATGCTCAGCCTGAAGGCCGCGGTGATCGCCACGTCACTCTCGATGCTTCTCGCCGTTCCCGCCGCCTACGCGCTTTCCCGATACGAATTTCCCGGAAAGCGCATCGTCGACGTCCTGCTCGAACTGCCGCTCGTCGTGACCCCCATCTCCCTCGGTGCCATGGTGCTGATCTTTTTCCAGACAAGGATCGGCGAACTCGTCCAGGCACACGGTGTTTCCGTCGTGTTCGAGTTTCCCGGCATCATCCTCGCCCAGTTTCTGACCACGGTCGGAATTGCCGTGCGGACGATGAAAAACACGTTCGACGGGATATCGCCGCGATACGAGATGGTCGCCTGCACGCTTGGGGCGACCCCGCCCTGGGCGTTTCTGACGGTCACTCTGCCCATGGCGAAAACCGGCATGCTTGCCGCGACGATCCTGACCTTCGCAAAGTGCATCGGCGAGTTCGGCGCGACCATCATGCTGGCCGGCGCGATGCCGATGAAGACGGAAACTCTCCCGATCTCGATCTTCATGCGCGTCGGGAGCGCGGACATCGAAGGCATGACCTTGATGATCCTCATCCTGCTGTCCGTGGGACTTTCGGTGCTGTTCATCCTTCGCTTCGTGCTGACGGTGAAATATGATTGAGTTCCGCTCGATCAGTGCCGCCGCCGGCTCGTTCCGGCTGGATTCTATATCGCTGAAAATTCCCCGGGGCGACTGCCACGTCATCGTCGGCCCGACGGGAGCGGGAAAGACGTTCCTCCTGGAAACGCTGATCGGCCTCCGCTCTCCGGAGTCGGGGGCGATACTGTTGGAAGGGCGGGAAATCACCGGCTTCCCGCCGCACAAACGACAGATCGCGTTCGTGCCGCAAGACACTTGCCTGTTCCCGACGATGACGGTCCGCGACAATATCCTCTACGGCGTCCGGGCCAACGGCATCGAGCCGACGGAGGTCGCGCCGTTCCTCGAGCATCTCGTGGAGTTTCTGCGTATCGGCCAACTGCTCGACCGGTGGCCGCAGAACCTCAGTGGAGGCGAAAAGCAGCGCGTGGCGCTCGCCCGGGCGCTGGTGACGAAGCCCGTCCTGCTCGTCCTGGATGAGCCGTTCTCCGCCATCGATCACTCGTTCCGGGAAGAAATCCGCCGCCTTCTGAAAAGTCTTCTCGAAGAATTCCGGATGACGACGCTGATTGTCACGCACGATCACGACGAGGCGTTTTTCCTGGGAAACCACATCTCGATCATGATGGACGGCAGGATTCTCCAGAGCGGGAGTCGCGACGACATCTACTCATACCCCCGCTCATTCGCCGCGGCATCGTTCTTCGGCATCAAAAACGTCTTTCCGGGAAAGGTGCTCGAGATAACCGATACCGGCGTGGTGCTTCTTTGGGAAAGCGTCCATCAGACGGTCGCCGTTCCCTGTCGCTGCAGGCACAAATACGCAGCCGGCCAGTCCGTCCATTTCGGAATCCGGCCGGAAGCCGTTTACATCATGAGGGCTGATAAGCGGCAGGAAGAGAAAAAGAACGTTTTCCCGGGAATCATCACGAAGATCTTCCTGCGCGGGAAAATGCACACCCTCCTCGTCGAAATCGGTTTCGAAACGAAGATTCAGATCGAGATAGATATCCACGACGCCGCAGTCCGGAAAATGGGCCTGCAGGAACAGATGGAGATTCGAATCAGCCTCGAGCCGAAATGGATCTTCCTGATTTCGGAATAGATCTCGACGAACGCTCTGTCGGCAGCCTCCTCCGCTGACCCGCATCGGTTGAGCCTGTAAAGATGTTGCCTCCTCGAAGTCTTCCGGGAAGGCCGGTTCGCGGGTGAAAGAGGAAAAGAGAGGCTTTCCCCCCGGTGCGGCTGTATGGTACTGTGTGATTCGGTGAACCAATCCTGCCCCGGGAGGTATTATATACCGTGAGTAATATACAAGGTTGTAGCCCCCTCCGGCTGTTGCCGGCGCTGTTCGTGCTGCTCGTTCTTGCCGCCTTCAACGCCGTTCCGGTGATTTCTTTGGCGCAGGAACCCGGGACAACGGGCGATCCGATCGTTTCCAAGAGCTACCTCGACCAGTTTTTCCGGTTCCGCTCCGTCGTCATTCCCAAGGGCGACACGGTCCAGCTGACCCCGGGAGCGCTGGTCGTCATGCGTTCCGGCAAACTGAAAATCCGCGCGCCGCGCGGGAAAAGCCTCATCGACCTGACCGATGGGAAGGAACTCGCGGCGGATGCGTTGCTGCCCGCGTTTCACCTGGTTCTGGTTCCCGAAACGCCCGGCCTTCTCCTCGAAGCACAGAGCATGAGCCTGGTGCTGGCGATGGGGCTGCATCCGGAACGCTGACCGGACGACGCAGCCCGTATGGAAACACGAACCCCGTCCCCGTCCGGCACGCCGCTCCCCCCGGGGAAAAACGGCTCTGATGACCAAAAACGGCTGACCGGCACTGCCCTGGCTGATATATCGAAGAGTATAATAATACTCCTGATGCTCATCCTGCCGGGGCTGTTGGCAGGTGCGTGGCGCGACCTGCTCCGGTGGCGTGCCGAGGCGCGTGACACGTATATCGAAACCGTCATGGATTTCGACGAGCTTCGAACGCTTGCCCGCCAGGAAGGATGGCGGCTCCAGGAGATGCTCGTCGCTGCCGCCGAACGCGGGGCGAGTTCCGTGGGCATTTCCGAAGACACGCTGTATTCACTCGAAACCGAAGGCCGGATCTCTATTCTGAACCTCGAGGATCTGCGCCAGATGACGGTGGAGGGTGATGTCGCGTCGTATGGGACCGAAATCGCCGAGCCTCAGGGGGCCCTCTGGATCTGGTCGCAGGAAAATGGCCTCCTGGACCGCATCGAACACCATCTCGGGTGGAAGCTGCCGGGGGGCCGCGTCCGCCGGGTCAGCCTGAACCTGCTTGTCGTTCGCAGATCGGGGGAGGATTTCAAGACCCGCGTCGGCCTCGGTTTTTCGAAAGAGTATCTGAACCTTGCCCGGGAGTGCGGGCTTGGGATCGTTCTGCGAATCTACAACCACCCCGGCCTTTCCGCGGGAGCCATCCGTTCGATGATTGCCGGCCTGCCCGACCCGGCTGAGGTTTCGGCGATCGTCTTCGCTGAAGAGGAAGTTCTCGGAAGTCGCGGCGCCCTTGCCGCCACCGTCGACGAACTGGCGCATCGTTCATACCGGATCGGATGGGTCGAGTTCAACGACCAGGACGGGATGGATGCCCTTCTCGAGGGCCTTCGCGGAAAACGTCCCTTCGTGCGGGTCCACAGCATCGGCCGGAAGGAACTCGACGAGAATTATAATGTATCTCGCGCTATTGCACGGTGGGTGAGGGCCGTTCGCGAGCGCCGTCTGAAGATGCTGTACATGCGGTGCTTCTTCCAGGATAAGAAGAAATTCATCGGGGACCTCGTCCAGTTCAACCTCGATTACCTCGGCGCCGTCGTGAAACGCCT
>MWAR01000404.1 GCA_002068715.1 bacterium ADurb.Bin374 | reverse complement strand
CCGCCATGCCGGCGGTCGATCTCCGGGATGCACACCAGAGCCAGGGAGACCGGCCACAGCCGGGCAAGCCCGAAGCCTACAAAAAGCCCGAGGCGAATCTAGAAGACCACGTCTGGACGAAACTGGTCCAGGCGATCGAGCGCAACGATCTCGAAGCCGTGCAGCAGCTGCTGTCTCAGGAGTCCGACTCGGCCCTGAGGCACAATTATCATCACGAGACCCTGCTGCACTTCGCGGCCGGCATCGGCTCGCTCGGGATCGTGAACGCGTTCCTCGAGCATGGAGCGAAAGCCGATGCGCCCGATGATTACGGCTGGACGCCCCTGCACGAGGCCTGCGTCCAGGGGCACGCCGAGATCGTGGCGCGATTCATCGCGACGCATGCCAATCTCGAAGGGGTTTCAAAAAAACATGAGACGCCGTTGCATCTGGCGGCCAGTCATGAGGTGGAACCCGTCGTGAAGCTTCTCCTGGAAGCCGGGGCGAATATCGAGGCGCGGAACGATCACGGAGAAACCCCGCTCCACGGTGCGGCCGCTATCGGCAACAGGTCGATCATGCAACTGCTCCTCGAAGCTGGTGCCGACGTGAACGCGAGAAACCTCGCCGGCGAAACCCCGCTGCACCTCGCCGCCCAGGACGGCGACGTCGATGTGGCCGAACTCTGCCTGAGCTTCGGCGCGAATCCCAAAGAAGAGGACAAACAGGGGAAAAACTTCATCCAGGTCGCGGTCCGGGCCGGGAAACGGCCGTTCCTCGACCATTTCGCTAACCTCGATCTGAAGGGCTATGAACACCAGCCGGGGCCCGCTGCGCCGTCGACCGAGGCACCTGACGGCCGGCAGCAGCACAGGACCGCCACATCCCGGAGCATCAGGCCCAGCATCATCATGAAGGTCCAGGACGTCGTTGCCGGCATGATGGACCCGAAACGGGGGATGCTGAACGTGTTTTTCCTCGGGTCGGAAAAGCCGGGCAACTGGTTCCTGCTCGAACTGCTCGACACGCTGCTCTGGTTCTTCGCTTTTCCGCTCCTTATCTTCATCATCTGGATGGGCTTCCATCAGAAGATCATTCCCGGCCTGGTGACGTTCTCCGGCGCCGGCCAGGCCGAATCAATGATCCTCCTGCTCCAGACGGCGCTGAACACCCTGATCGTGCTTGTCGCGACCTCGCTTCTCGTCGAGACGGGCAAGGATTCCGTGCCCCTGCCGCATTATCTCCACTATCTGCGGGAAAACGTGCGCATGCGCGTCATCCAACTGGCCGTGATCGACGCATTTATTTTTCAGCGTATAACTGTGAATGATATATTCTGGCAGACATATTTCCCGTTCTGGGCCGGATTCATGGCCCTCTACGGCGTTTCATTCCTGTCTTGGTGGGTGGATACGGGCGGAACGGCGCCGGCTCCGAAATCCCGACACACGGGCCTGCACAAATCCGCCTGAGTCTCGCCGGCGTGTTCAGCAGACGGGTGTCGGCCTTTTGCGACGAAGAAAGGCAAGCAGCGAATTCAGCAGGGGTGTTGCAGTCTGCGACTGGCGCATGACCAGCGATAAGCTTCGTTTCAGGTTGAGAGGCGTTGCCACTTCGACGAGCCGCCCATGAGAAAGATCCCGGTCGACGGCAAGGCGTGACAGGCAGGCGACGCCCAGGTTGGCCGCCGCCGCCTGCTTGATTGCCTCGGTGTGTCCGAGCTCGAGCTTGACGCAAGGCTTCAGTGCGGCTTTCGCCATGGCCGCCTCGAATACTTCCCGGGTGCCGGAACCGCGCTCGCGGGCAAGCCACGCGGCGTGCCCGAGATCCGATGGGCGCGCCCTGCGTCGTCTTGCCCAGAGATGTCGGGGTGACACGATGACGACCAGTTCATCATCGCGCCAGTGACAAACCGACAGGCCCGGCAATACTTCGGGGCCTTCGATCAGGCCGAGATCGAGATGCCCTGCTTCGACGCTCTCTTCTATCTGATGCGTGTTTCCTATCATCAGTTCTACACGCGCGCGACGATACCGGCGGGTGAAAGCGCCGATGAGCGATGGAAGCAGGTAGTTGCCGATCGTAGTGCTGGCGCCCAGTCTGAGCAGACCGGCAGGATTGCCTTCCTCGCTGGCCATGCGTTCCGACAGAAGTCTCATGCGGGCCAGCACCGCTTCGGCTTCCTCCAGGAGGAGCCGTCCGCGGTCATTGAGCCGCAGATTCCGGCCGATTCGGGCAAAAAGCTCCCCATGACACAGGCGCTCGGTCTCGGAGATGGCGAGGCTGATCGCCGACTGGGTGAGCCCCAGTTCCTCGCCGGCCCGCGTTGCGTGCTCTAGCCGCGCGACCGCCACGAAGATTTCGAGTTGGCGCAGAGTGAGGTCGATGCGTTCCTGATGAAGCGACATAATCATAAGTATAACTTATTAAAAGAATAAAAAATATGAATTTTTCATAATGAATCGAATGGGATAGGGTTGAGGTATCCGAACGATGGAGAACGCGATGAACATCCTGTCGAAGCATCAGATCGCCTTTTTTGCAGCCCTGGCACTCTGCGTCATTCCTGGTGTCACCCCTGTAGTCTCGCTGGTGGGCGGCGTCGCCTTCGGGCTTCTTCTGGGAAACCCGTTCCCGGCCGCCTCATCGAGATGGAACAAGCGGCTTCTCCAGATCGCCGTCGTCGCCCTTGGCTTTGGGGTGCCGCTTTCGCAGATTCTGAACCAGGCATGGGACTCGATCCCCGTCACGATCTGTGGACTCGTGACGACGCTCGCCCTTGGAACGGCGCTGGGTGCGCTGATCGGCGTCGAACGGAACACCACGCTTCTGGTGTCGTTCGGCACCGCGATCTGCGGCGGAAGCGCGATCGCGGCGATGGCTCCGGCCATCAGGGCAAAAGACGAGGAGATCGCGATTTCCCTGGCCACGGTGTTCCTGCTGAATGCGGTGGCCCTTCTCGCCTTTCCCCTGGTCGGACATGCCGTCGGCCTGACGCAGCATTCATTCGGCGTTTGGTCCGGTCTCGCCATTCACGACACGAGCAGCGTCGTGGGAGCTGCCAGCAGCTATGGGGCCGCGGCGCTGGATGTCGGGGTCACGGTGAAACTGACCCGCACCCTCTGGATCATGCCTTCGGTGCTTCTGGCAGGCATTCTTTCCCGCTCGAGGGAAAAAGCGGCTTTTCCCCTCTTCATCCTGGGCTTTCTGGGCGCGGCGATCGTGAATTCCATGTTCCCGGCAGGGAGGGAACTCTGGGCGATGATCGCCGCAGGTGGACGGCAGCTTCTTGTCGTGACGCTGTTTCTCGTCGGATCAGGCTTGTCCCGCAAGGTTCTCGACACGGTCGGATTCCGCCCGCTGGCTCTCGGCGCCGTACTCTGGATTCTCGTCAGCCTGGCGACGCTTGCCGCGATCACAAGCGGCTGGGCATGAACTTTATCGCGTAACCACCAGCTGTCGAAGCCCGATCTCGAACAGGACGGCGTTGATGACCGCCAGGTCGTCGTCGAAGCCGAACGGGTCGTCGAGATCGTTCGCCGCGTCCTCGTTCTCGACGAAATACCGTATCGCGCCGACGAGAAGCGCGCGCTGCGTCTCCGAAAGCGAGCCGTATGCGTTGAGGGCCGTGTCGAGGGCCGTCGTCATGCGTCCGATCAGCTGGAGGTTCAGCGGGGCCGGGCCCAGGTGACGTTCGGCGGTCTGGAGGTGACGCCGCATGGCCTCGCGCAGCTCCTCCAGTTGTTCCTCGGGAACCACCTGCGCCAGTTTTTCGAACAGCTCGCGACATTTTTTCGGCACCGTCGCCGGAATTACCGATGAAACAGGGATGTCGTTCGGAGTCATAATCACTCTCCTCGTCAGAATTTCGGCCGCCTGTCACCCTGCCGGCGGCCTGCCCGTCC
>MWAR01000403.1 GCA_002068715.1 bacterium ADurb.Bin374 | reverse complement strand
CGGCGGCTACGAGGTCATCAGCGGCAGGCTCGACGCCGGGCAGCTCATCAGCTTCCTGACGGCTCTCGTCGGACTGTTCACGCCGATCAAGAATCTCTCGAAATTCAGCAACGTTCTTTCGCAGTCGATCGGCGCCGGCGACCGGGTTTACGAGATCCTCGACGCCCCCGTAGACATCGAGGACCGGCCGACCGCCCGGGCTCTTCCGAAATGTCGCGGCCGCGTCGAATTCAAGGATGTCACGTTCTCCTACGGCAAAAACGAGCCCGTGATCGAACATCTGGACCTCGTCGTCGATCCCGGCGAGGTGGTGGCGCTCGTCGGCCCCTCGGGAGCCGGAAAGACCACCCTGGTCAACCTGATTCCGCGCTTTTTCGAGTTGTCGTCCGGAAGCATCGAGATCGACGGCATCGACATTCGCGACCTGACGGTCTCGTCGCTTCGCGGAAACATCGGCCTGGTGCCTCAGGAAACGCTTCTTTTCTCTGGAACTATAGAAGATAATATACGATTTGGCCGACTCGAGGCGACGAACGACGAGATCGTCGCGGCGGCGAAACTCGCGAACGCCCATGACTTCGTGCTGAGTCAGCCCGACGGATACCGTACTCACCTCGGCGAGCGCGGCGTGAACCTCTCGGGCGGCCAGGGACAGCGGCTTGCGCTGGCCCGGGCGTTTTTGAAAGACCCGAGAATCCTGATTCTCGACGAAGCGACCTCGGCGCTCGACTCAGAAACCGAGAATCTGATCAGGGAGTCGCTTACGCGACTGATGAGGAATCGGACGACGTTCATCATCGCGCACCGCCTTTCCACAATCATCAACGCCGACAAGATCGTCGTGATGCAGCGCGGAAAGATCGTCGAGATGGGCACCCACGGGGAACTCCTGGAACGGAAAGGGCTCTACGCACATCTGTACCATTCCCAGTTCTCGGCGCAGTATTCCGGGCAGCTGCCTGAAAAGGAGGCTGCGTGCTCATGAAGCGACGTTTCCCGCCCGCCCTCGAACCGAACACCTCCGTGAAGGACGATCCGCGCTGGAACGAGTCGGGGTATCTGCAGAAGGCTCGCATCAAGGGGCGTCTGGCCGCCCTGTTCGTCCGGTTCTGGTCGAGTTCCGTCCGCCTCGAACGGATCGGCAGGGAATACGAAGAGGCCGCCATCGCGAGCGGCCGGCCGGTCCTGTACGTCGCCTGGCACGGCTCGCAGGTTGTCCCTCTCTTCGAATTCTGCGATCGCGGAATCCTCATCATGACCTCGCTGTCGCGCGACGGGGACATCCAGACGATGAGCATGTCGTGCCTCGGCTACCGCACGGTGCGGGGATCGAGTTCGCGAGGCGGCGCCCGGGCGCTTCTCGGTATGGTCCGCGAGATGAACCGCGGCATCAGCGCATCCCTGATGGTCGACGGGCCGCGCGGGCCGTATCACGAGGCGAAGCCCGGCGCGGTGCTTCTGGCGCAGAAGACCCGGGCCATCGTGCTGCCGGTCGGAGTGGGGTATGCGAACGTCATCCGGCTGAACAACTGGGACAGGTTCGAGATTCCTATCCCGTTCTCGAAGGTGGTCGTCGCGACCGGCGCACCTTTCGAAATCGGTGCGGACGTTGATTCAGAGACAGGTGCGAAGTTGATCGAGACCCGAATCAGCGAGACCGTGGCCGAGGCTGAAAGGAGGATTGCTGCGTGACAGAAGGAAAGCGACGCAGGAAGATCCTCATCAGCGCGGGTGAGACGTCTGGCGACATTTACGCGGCGGCGCTCATCGACGAGCTGCTCAAATGCGACGATTTCGAGATTCACGCCGTCGGCGGCACCCAGACGGCCCGGCGGAAGGTGAAGATCCTGTATGACAGCCAGAACTGGGCCGCCATCGGGTATATAGAGGCCATCAAACAGGCGCCGAAGCTGCTTCTCGTCTTGAGAAACCTGAAGAAGCTCCTTGCCGACGATCGGCCGGACCTGCTTATCCTGCTCGACTACCCGGGGTTCAACATGCGCCTGGCACGCGAGGCAACGCGTCTCGGCATCCCGTCGCTGTATGTGTTTCCGCCGAGCAAGTTCGCGACCAATCCGGCCGACGTGGCGGACGCGGCGCGGAACATCACGGCTGTCGCGGCCAACTTTTCCTTCACCTACGAGGTCTACAAAGCCGCCGGTGCCAATGTCGAGTTCGTCGGCCACCCTCTCATCGATCTTGCCCGGCCGACCATGAGCCGCGACGAGGCCGTCAGGTCCTTTGGCCTCGATGCGAACAAGCCTGTCGTCGGCCTGTGCCCGGGGAGCCGGAAAAGCGAGCTCGATCAGTTGCTTCCGCTGATGCTCGACACCGCGAAACTGCTTCTGGAGAAAGAGCCCAACCTCCAGTTCGTCGTGCCAGTCATCGCCACCGAGGGACCGGATGTATACGGAATTTCGAAAGCGGATCTGCGGATGCAGATCGAATCGGCGAATCTCCCCGTCAAGATCGTCGAAGGGCGCATCTATGACGTCATGGCGATATCCAAAGTGCTGTTGATCAGTTCCGGCACGGCGACGCTCGAGGCGACGCGCATCGGCACGCCGATGGTGATCGTATATCGTGTCTCTCTCTTCACCGAGATCATGGCGCATTTGTTCAACAAACTGCCCGAGTTCATCGGCCTGCCGAACATCCTTCTCGGCCGCATGGCCATTCCCGAACTCATTCAGCGCGATTTCACCGCTGAACAGCTTGCCGCGAGCGCCATCGATCTGCTCGAGAATCCCGAAAAACGTGAGCGGCAGAAACGCGACATGGCTGAAGCGATCGCGCATCTCGGCACCTCCGGCGCTTGCGGGCGCATCGCGAAAATGGCCCTGAACCTGCTGGATTCCGCGAAAAGAACCCATGACGTCCGGAAAGGCGCCTGACGAGAACGACATGCAGACGGGCCGCATGTCTTCCCCAGGGGTGCTGAGCCGGTTTGTGGATGCCGTTTCCGGCGTCGCTTGCGCGGTTCCCGAGCGTATCGGCCGGCCGGCAGTCGTCGCCCTGGGCTGGATCGCCGCCCGCGCATGGTGCGGCGAACGTGCCAGACTTCGTGAGACGATCGGGAGGGTGTATCAGCGCCTTCACCGGCCAATTCCACGGCCGATCGACCCGATCATCGACCGGATGTTCGCCCATTTCGCGCTCAATGTATATGAATTGCTAC
The DNA here is from genome assembly GCA_002068715.1 of bacterium ADurb.Bin374. The sequence continues at coordinate 680 of MWAR01000403.1, read as the reverse complement.
GTTATCCGGTCCTGACGAGCGACGATCTGACCGGTTCGTTCGAGCTGAAGGGGCTGGAACACCTAGAAACCGCTCTGGCAAAGAAACGAGGCGTTATCCTCGCCGTCCCGCACCTGGGCAACTGGGAACTGCTCGGGGCCGCCATCGCCCATCGCGGGTATCCGCTGCATTCCTTCTACCTGGCGCAGAAGGAGGACGAGGTCGGCGGTCTGCTCGACCGGTTCCGCGTTCACTCCCGCATCGTGCTGCACGATCGCGACAGGGGAGGCATGAGTGCGCTCAAGGCACTGAAAAAAGGCGAAATCCTGGGGATGATCGCGGATCAGGACGGCGGAAATCTCGGCGTATACATGGATTTTCTGGGCCACTGGGTGAGCATGCCTGCCGGAATAGCCAACTGGAGCCTGAAAACCGGCGCCTCCGTCGTGCCGTTATTCGCCCTGCGCGAGGGCCTGTCGCGCCGGTATACGGGCTGGTTCAGGCCTGCTCTCGAGGAGCCTCCCGGCGTCGATCATGCGGAGAAAGCCGTCTCGAGGACGGCCGATATCGCGAGATGGTTCGAGTCGGTCATTCTCGATCATCCCGAGCAGTATCTCTGGTTCTACGATCGATTCAAGCCTCGCCACGAGGGCCACACCGCACGCATGAAAAAAGCCGGCGTCGCGATGCGGCGGGGTGGG
>MWAR01000402.1 GCA_002068715.1 bacterium ADurb.Bin374 | reverse complement strand
CCCTTCCTCCTTCGCGAACCCGTCGATGCCGGCGGGAACGTTCGCCGGTCCGGTTCCGAGCGAGGGTTCGATCGCAATCTCCACGTCCTCGAACGCGGCCATCGTCGAGGACTGGACGCCGACGGCCCGGACCTTCCGTTCGGGCACGACGAGGCCGTACGGCCGCAGGTTCGTCCCCGAGCCGAGCAGGGTCAGCGCCTCGTGCATCACCAGGTCGGTTTCCTTTTTCGAAACCCGAGGTTTGTCTCCACCGAACAGTTTTTCGAGGGCAATCACTCGGGCGTGCGTCGGCATGATCCGTTTCGCCTGCTGGAGCATCTGCCGGGCTTTGAACATGTTTTTCTGGTCGGCGTAGATCTGGGCCAGCCAGATCGATGCCTCGAAATTCGACGGATCGATGAGCAGCACGTTCTCGAACTCGAGCGCGGCACCTGCCAGGTCGCGTTTCTGGTAGCAAACCTGGCCCTTCGTCAGGAACTCGCGGATGTCATCCTCCTCCTGCGCGCACGCGCTTCCGGTGCAGACCGAAATTGCGCAGAGAGCCGCCAGGACGGCCTTGCGCCAGGCCGGGAAGGAAGCGGAACGCATCAGAAAGACACCTCGCTGCCGAGAATCGCCAGCCGGATCTGGACGCGGGCACCGGTCGGTAAGACGTGAAGCTGATCGTCGGTGTAGTTGATGCCGCCCGCGGCGATCATCTCGAGATACCCATCGTCGTCGAGATCGGCGAACGTCAGCGGGGCGATGGATTTTCCGATGTATTTCGGATACCCGGGAAGCGGGTTCCCATCGCGACTCAGGGCCATCACGTAGCCCGCCTGTTTTCCGACGCCTTCGGGGTTCCAGGCTGTGAACACCACGTCGAGCCGGCCGTCGCCGTCGACATCGATCACCTGCGGCGTGTGATAGACCGAGTGTCTCGTCTTGAAGGGCCAGCCCGGGAGCGGCTTGCCTTCGCGGTCACAGACCATCACCACGCCGTCCGCCTGGCCGATGATGAACTCGTCACGCCCGTCGCCGTTCAGGTCCGCGAGGCGGGGCGCCGAATGCGATGCGTCGGAAAGGCCAAACTGTGTCCGGAGACTGCCGTCCCTGTTCCATAGCAAAAACTTTTTTTCAGGAGTCGTCGTGAAGATTTCCTTGATGCCGTCGCCGTTGACGTCACCGGCCCCGACCTCGAAGGGCCAGGTCAGGTTGGGCACCGTCGACTGGGGCCAGCCGCTCTCCACGGAGCCGCGCATGTTCAGGATCGTGACCTTCCCGTTGTCGTCCTTCGCGACGAGCTCCTTGGTGCCGTCGCCGTTGATGTCGGCGGCGACGACACGCGACGAGACGGAGGTCGACATCGGGACCTCCCAGATCAACCGCCCGTCCTTGTCGATCCGGCTCACGGTGCCCGCTTTCGATCCAATGAAGACGGACATGTTGCCCGTTCCGTCGATGTCGGCGACCTCGGGGGACGAAAGCCGGATCGTGCCGCGGGTGTTCACTTCCCATTTCTGAACGCCCCGGCGGTCCATGCAGTAGACCTTGCCGTTCAGGGAGCTGACGATGACCTCGGAACTTCCGTCACCGTCGAGGTCGGCGACCGACACGTCGGAAAGGATCGGCGCTCCCGTCTGCTTCGGCCAGTTCGGCGGCCTGATGATCTCCTTGCCGGTCGACGAGTAGACATGCACCTTGCCGTCCGTGGCACCGAAGATCAGGTCCTGTTTTCCGTCCCCGTCCATGTCTTCGATGACCCGAGGCTGGCCGTAGATGTCCCCCGAAACCTTGGCTGAAAAGCCGGCGAACTGGGGGCCGTTGTCCGCCGCCCCGGCGCCAGCGGCGGAAGCGAGCAGCAACCCACCGAGAAGCGCAGCGAAGGTGTGATTCCACAGACAAGTATTATACTTTCTCATATTGTTCCTCCCCCCGACTCCATCCGTCAGTATCGGGCATACTGTCTGATGATCTTGAGAAGCGTCTCGACACGGGCCTGGGCGCCTTCCGGCACTTCTCCGACGACGACGACCCGCCAGATGTCGTATGTTCCGACGACCGTCTGACGCTGGTAATACGGCACCTGCGTCATGACCTTGCTGCTTCCCGGGGCCGTGTAGGGCTGGACCGACTCGACGCGGTAAGAGCCGTCCCCGAACTCGACGTTGTATTCCTTGTCGGTGCGGTCGCGGCTGAACTTGCCGGGATACCCGAGATTGCGGTTTCCCAGCCGATACTGGTTGATGATGTTGATCATCACCTTCTCGACGCCGGCCTGGGCGAGGCATCTCGCGCGGATACGGCCTGCCTCCTGGACGATGCCGCTGGTCGAGAGACGCGAAACGGCCCAGTAGGAGATACCGAAAATACCCAGGATGAGAAGCAGGATGAACGAGTAGAATGCGATGAATCCACGCTTCGAGACGCGTCTGTCGATCATGAGCCGTCCCTCGCTTTCACGCACACGAGATCGGTGTCGAGACGGACGGCGAAGACGAGGTCCTCGGTGAGCTTCGGATTCATGTCATCCGCGATGGTCATCGAAACCGAAATCTCGTTGATGTCGGCCGTGTTGCGCACGAAATGCAGGTTCGAAACCCGATCGGAAATCACGACGCGTGAGCGGGAACCGTTCTGGTCCGTCGTCTCGCGCATGAGGGCCCCCTGTTCGAGGAACAGGCGCACCTGTGTTTTCTCGCCGGGCCTGCGGAAGGTCGTGTGCTGGAAGATCAGCTCCTCGCCGCCGTTTTCCGTCAGTTTGTCGGTGTCGACGACTTCGATGACGTTCGGATACAGGTCACCGATGCGTTCGCCCTTGAACCAGAGATTCCCCTGCGTGTCGGTTAGGACGATCGGATTGATACGCTTGATGTCGGTGAACACCTGCTTCATCGCAAGCTGGATCTTCTGATTGAATTCCATGTGCTCCTGGCCCCATTTCCATGTGGCGAGGTTGCTGCGGAAGACGGCAACGAGAACGAGGCCGAGCAACGACACAATAACGGCTGATATAGAAAGTTCGATAAGCGTAAAACCGCTTGCCGGGCGTGTCATCCTCGAGACGCGTTTCACTCGTTCCGCTCGGTTCATCAGAATTTCGCTGACGTCTTCAGGTCGAAGGAGTTCGTGTTCGCGCGGTACGTCACGAGCCTGGTCGACCGTTCGGTCTTGTTCTCGATCCAGCGGATGATGACGCTGATCTGGACGAGGTTCGTCTCCTTCTCGCCCGTGCCGATGACGGTATGCCCCGGGGCCTCCTCGATGATCAGCGTTCCGGACGCGTTGTATTTTTTCGCGAAGAAGGCCGGCAGAGTGAACTGCGGATGATCGGGGTCGGGAAAATCGAGTGTGAGAGGAACATTGCCCCAGAGAAACGCGTCGCTCTTCGCGCGGTCGAGAACGTTCTGTGCCGCGATGGTGGCCGACAGCAGCAATCCGCCCTTCTCGACGGTGCGGGAACCGGTCAGGAACAGCGACAGCACCGGCACGACGCCGGCGCCGATGATGAGCATCGCCAGGAGCACCTCGATGATCGAGAAGCCGTGTCTCCGTTCGAACGCCTGTTTCATGTCATTCCGCCCTTTTCGCCGCGGCCGATCACCGGCCCGCTCCCCGGCGCTTACGATCCTCCACGTCCGGGGAAACATACTCAGCCTCGTGCTTGTGGAAATTCTCGAGATACTCGATGCCGGCCTTCGCGTTGTCGGCCGCCGGCGTGCCGGGATACTTCTCGACG
>MWAR01000401.1 GCA_002068715.1 bacterium ADurb.Bin374 | reverse complement strand
CGTCAGCGGCCGGAGCCGGAGCGGCGGCGTCCTGAGCGAAAACCGGGAGAGCGAAGGAAGCAACCATCAGAGAGAGAATCAGTGCGCGTTTCATTATTTTGAAATCTCCTTTGAATATTTTGAGGTTCAACCTCGAGCTTGGTTATCGCAAAGCCGATGCCAACCTATCGATTTTGGCTTGTACACAGATTTCTTCGTTTTGGCACCTCGGGAAAAGCGTATCTTTCCCCACCTTTTCTGCGTAATTTTCCGCATTTCCCGAAACATTGGGGTATTTTCCCCACGCCGTTCCCCTCGCGAGGTGGGAACATGCAACCCGCCCCCAGGCCTTTTCGAATCAGGAATCGGCAAGACCGTATTTCTTGAGGCGGTACCGAAGAATATCCCGAGTCATGCCGAGAAGTTTGGCGGTCTGGGACTGGTTTCCCTTACATTTCGCGAGAGCGTCTTCGAGGTAGCGGCGCTCGATCTCTTCGAGATGACCCTGCAGATCCATTCCCCCCTCGGGAATTGGGACGACTTCCTGGAGAATGGTATGGGAAGCAGGCCCGGGAACCGTCCCGTTTTGCGTACCAAGGCCCAGGCTCGGCGCCGTGATCTGGTCACCTGGTTCGAGAATCACGGCACGCTCGATGCTGTTCTTGAGCTCGCGAATGTTTCCCGGCCAGTGATAGGTGGAGATGAGCTGGCGGGCGCCGTCGGCGAAGCCGCTGAGCGTTCTTTTATATTTTGCAGAGTATACTTCTAGAAAATGTCCGGCGAGCAGCATGGCGTCGCCCTGGCGCTCCCGGAGAGGGGGCAGAAAAATCGGCACGACGTTAAGCCGGTAAAACAGGTCTTCTCGGAACTCGCCCTCCCTGACCGCCTGCGCCAGGTCGCGATTGGTGGCGGCAATGATGTTCAGATCGACCTGGATCGGCCGGCTTCCTCCGACGCGCCTGACGGTCTGCTCCTCGAGAGCCTTTAGGAACTTCGTCTGGATCGGAAGCGGCATTTCGCCGACCTCGTCGAGGAACAGCGTTCCCCCGTCGGCGAGCTCCATAAGTCCCTTTTTCATCTCGTCGGCGCCCGTGAAGGCGCCTTTCTCGTGGCCGAACAGCTCTGATTCGAACAGGTTCTCGGGAATCGCTCCGCAGTTGATCTCGATGAAGGGGCCGGAAGCCCGCGGCCCGATCTGGTGAAGCGCGTTCGCGGCAAGTCCCTTGCCGGTGCCGCTCTCGCCGCCGAGAAGGACGACGCCTGCGCCGGCCTTGCCGATGCGCTCGATGGCGCCGATCACTTCCTGCATCCGGACCGAACGCCCCAGGACGGCGTATTTCGGCTGGCGCTGGGCCCGCTCCGTGGCCAGGGATGCCACGACTTTCTTGAGTCTCGCCGCCTCGATGGCGTTTTGTATCGTAAGACGTATTTTTTCCAGAGTGTAGGGTTTGAGAATGAAGTCGAAGGCGCCGGTGCGGATCGCCATCACGGCGGTTTCGACATCGGCGAACGCCGTGACCATGATGACCTGCACATCCGGGTCGATCTGCTTCAACCGCTCGAGGAAAGCCGTTCCCTGCATGCCGGGCAGGCGGACATCTACGACGGCGGCGTGAAACCGCTGCTTTTCCGCAACGGGAAGAGCCTCCTCCGCGCTCGCGTAAGCCCAGACCCGATATCCGCTGCGTTCGAGGTCGCGTTTGAGTCCCCAGAGAATCAGTTTTTCATCATCGATCAGCAGCAGATCATGCATTCGGATGCTCTCCCTCCCTGTCAGCTTCGGCCGGCTTCATTGAAGGCTCAGGCGGCGAGCCGATCTCGGCCGCGGAAAAACTCGTCGCCGAAGGTGAAGGTCTTCCCTCAACGAAAACGGCCGCCACTTCCCGCGGCAGTTCGAGTTCGAATCGCGCGCCTCTCAGGCGCCGGCCTGTTGTCGCCCGGACGGTTCCGCCATGGCTCTCGACGATGCCGGAGACGATGGCTAGGCCGAGGCCGGTGCCTTTTGTCTTCGTCGTGAAGAACGGATCGAAAATGCTCTCCAGCCGTTCGTCTGGAATACCCGTGCCGGAGTCCTCGACGACGACCCTGACGCCGGTCGTACAGGCCTCTGCGAAGATTTCGATCCTGCCGTCCCGGTCGACGGCATCGATCGCGTTCGTCAGCAGGTTCAAGAGGGCCCGGTGGAATTGGTTCCTGTCGGCGACGGCCTCATCTAGCGCGGCAGGAATATCTATACTCATCGATATATTTCTTTCGTCCAGCCAGGAGCGCAGAAGAATCCTCAGTTCGTCCATCAGTTCAGACCATTTCATCCGCTCCGGATTCAGGGATCGGGGACGGGCGAAGACGAGAAGGTCGGAGATGATGCTGTTGACACGGTAGACTTCCTTCAGAATCTCGGCGAAGATCTCCCGATCGGGGCCGTCGGCGGGATACCCGTTCTGAAGCGCCTGAATGGCCGTTCCGATCGCCGCCACCGGATTTCGCACCTCGTGCGCGACGGTGACCGCCAGTTGCAGCATCGAGGAGAGGCGTTTCTGCTGTTTTCCGATGGCCGCGTTCATCTGGTTGAACGAGTCGATCAGTTCGCGCATTTCCGGCGCTCCGGCCGGTTCGAGAAACACCACCCTGCCCGGTTCGCCCGACGTGCGCATGATGTCCATGAGGCTCCGCAGCGGGGCCATTGCCGCCCGATGCAGATAAAAGGCGAACAACAGGCCGGCCGCGAGCACCAGACCGGCAACCCACAGCATCGTCCGGCTCATCGACTCGATATGCTGCCGCATGATCCCGTCGAGGGCCATCCGGTTTTCGCGCTCCTGCTTCAGCAGCTCCCGGATCTGTTCGTGAAGCCGCGTCCGGGCCGCCTTGATCCGTTGCAGCGTCGCCGAAGAAATGGCACCGACCGGGAAGTTCGGATTGATCGTGTACGTCGCGTTCTGGAGCAGCTCGGCCATCTCGAGGCGCGTCCGGTCGAGCAGAGCGAACTCTTCCCCCTGCTTGCGGAACTGACGCAGCTCCTTCGCCCTGTCCAGGAGAGTGTCGACGCGCTGGCTGAACGAGAAGTAATGCCGCCAGGTCTGATCCGAGATGTATTGATCGAAAATCTCCGATGTCTGGAACAGCTCGAGCAGATCGTTTTGCACCTGGCTCCCGACCAGGAGCACGTCGTCGGCAACACGCAGATGCGCCGTCGCATCGATGACGCTCGAAAAGCGGCGCAGGGCGATTCCCATAAACACGACCATCAGCGCACAAACGAGAAGAGAACCGAGAATCACGCGCTGGGAAAGGCCAAATCGACGCACCCGAAGCCTCCGCAAACGGTAAATACACGCCACCGGCTGTCGGCAACGCGGCCCGCATTATACGGCGAAGAACGACGGTTTGCCAGTCATCCTCGGCAAATCACTCGAAGGCTTTGAACTCCTCGACGGCGGCGGTTTCGTCACGCCAGGTGATGATGTTGAACGCCGCCGGCGGATACGGCGGGAAGTAGTCGCCTCCGCCGCGGACGAACGTCGAGTCCCAGGAACGGCGGCGGATGATCGGCTGGTCTTCCCGCAGCCGCCCGTCGAGGAATACGTCTGCCTTCCTGTTCCGCAGATGGATCATGCCGCCGTGATGCCGGAGAATCACCCGGGTGTCGTCCCCGGCATATCGGAAGCACCTCATCAGCTTGTCATCGATGTTCCCGAGTTCGTTCGTGACTTTTCCGGTGCCGTCGAGGGAATCCCAGCGGGCATTCAGCTCCGCGCTGTCGATCAGAAGGGCGTTGACAGTCATTTCCGGCATCCGGAACCCCGTCCTGGGATTTTTCACCGCCAGCTTGAACAGGCGGTCGCAGGCGTTCCAGATGCCGAGC
>MWAR01000400.1 GCA_002068715.1 bacterium ADurb.Bin374 | reverse complement strand
GCTTTTCCGCTTCGGCGTTCCGGTTCGCCGCGACGAGCATCGCGGCAAGGCTGTTCATCGATGCCTGCGTCGCGGGATGATCGATGCCGAGACTGTGTTCGCGCATACGCAGCGCCTCGCGGCAGTGGCGTTCGGCCGGTTCCGGTTCCCCCAGCTGCAGTTCGGTTTCGGAAAGGTTGTTCAGTGTCGCGGCGGTATCCGGATCATCCGGCGGGAGCGTCTTTTCGCGAATAGCCAGCGATGCCCGATACAGGTCTGCGGCTTTCCGGAACAGGCCGCGTGTCCGCGCGAAGCTTCCGAGCATGAAATCGATCGAGGCGATCTCGAGCGGAAACGATGCCGGCGAGAGACCGAACAGAGCGACGGCCCGCTCCAGCAGAGATTCGGCTTCGGGCATGTTCCCGGCGCTCAGGCGGTTCAGCGCGAGAGATTTCAGGGAGCCTGCCAGCTCGATGCTGCATGTGCCGATATGGTGCTCCTGAAGGGAGATCGCGCGTCGATATGCGGGTTCGGCCTCGTCGTACCGTTCGCACGAGTCGAAGCAGTCTGCGAGGTTCAACAACGGAGCCGCGAGGCTGATCGAATCGGATCCGACGGCGCGCTCCGTCAGGGTGACAACCCGTTGCATCGCGGCGGCAGCCGCATCGAACTTGCCGGCGCGCCTGCAGACCAGGGCACATGCGTAGTGTGAGCCGATCAGGCGCGGATCATCGTTACCCCAGAGGCGCTTCCGGATGTTCAACGCACGGGTGACGAGGGATTCGGCCTCTTCTCCACGATTCGATGCGCTGAGAATGACCCCGAGCCCCTCGAGGGCGACGGCAGTCTGCAGGTGACCGCTCGGCCATGCGCGATCCAGGAGGGTCACGGCTTTCCGGAAGAGGGACTCGGCTTCGACGGTGTTTCCAGACGGCTGAAGCGTCTGGGCAAGGCCGCAGCAGGCGATCGCGAGGGGGAGCGTGTCGGACGCCCCGAGGCGTTCCCGCGTCAGGATCGCTTTTCTGAATAGGGTTTCGGCCTGCGTGGCGTTTCCCGCCCTGAGTTCGATGAATGCGACGGAAGCTTGCGCCTCGGCGGTTTTCTCGTGGCTTGGTCCGTATCCGGTTTCGACGGCTGACAGCGCCTTCCTGCCGGTTTCCACGGCCTGATCGAGTTCCCCGTGCTGAAGATGCCCGAACGCCTCGGTGATGAGATGTTCGTGCGGCGCGGCGATCTGAGAGAACGCCGGGAAGGGGAGACCGAGAATGAGAAGCAGGAGAAAGCCGGAAAGCCTCGTGCTCATGATGAACCATCCTCTTCGTTCTATATCTGATTCGCATCATAAAGGATTTTCGTTGAGTTTCGTAGGGTGATGTCAGCCTGTCTCGCATCACTCGGACGGAATGAACGCAATGGGTTACGGGGATTCTCAGGAAAGGGTTAACAAATTCCGGCGTTCAGCCGAAACGGTGTTTCTGAGCTATGTTTGGAAACGATCGTGAGTCGAGGGCGGCAACATCGGCGATGAGAGCCAGAATGACGGTTTTCATCGCCTGCATCATGCTTCTCTTCGCGGGAAGCGGCTGCCGTCGTCAGGCGGAGCCGGGCCCCGCGCGCTACGAGCGGGAGATCGAACTCGACCGGGCAGCATCGATCCGGGATCGGAGCGAACGCTCCGAAGCGGCGATGTCCGGCAGGTATCCCTGGCAGGGACGTGTCGATCCCGGCATCGAATCGCTGCCGCAGCGTGTTGCCGAGATGGAGTCTTCATTCAGGCGGGAAAGTGACATGCATCACCAGGTGCTGTATGGCAGTAGACATGAGTAACGATACCGAAACGCACGCGCCCGCACGGAGCCAGCGTGAATACGCATGGCCCGCCCTGCTCGTGCTCTTCCTCATCCTCGGCGGGCTGCCCCAGGGGCCCACTCCGGGCAGTATGGCGACGGCCGGAGAAAAGTCGGGAGGAAAGACGGCTCCGAAGAAGTCCGACCAGAATTCTGTGCCGGTTCTCGACAAAGATCTCGAGGTCATCGGTTCGCCAGATTCACCTGGTTCGACATCGGAACCCATCGCGCCATCCGCGGCCGAGGGCACGCCCGTCCCCGAGGAACAGCAGCCGTCGCCGCCGGAAGACCTGGACCAGATAGAACAGCAGGCGGAGGGACTGCTTGCCGGGAAAAAGTTCGATGCCGCGGCTGATTTCGTCAGGGAAAACGAGGCCGCGCTCGCCGTTTCCTTCAGACTGAAGCAGATTCTGCTCGAGGCGCTCATCCAGACGGAGAATCCCAACTGGTTGGATGTCGGAAAGCGGGCGGAGGCCCTGATCGAAGAGAGCCCCGCCGATCCCATCGGAAACCTTGCGCTCGGCATGTCCTGGGCCAACCGGAAGACGTCTGATGCAGCCAAAGCCCTGACGTATCTGGCGAAGGCGAAAGACTCGAAGAGAGCTCTTCCCATGGCCGGCACCGTCTATTGGAAGGTCTGGGCGAAGAAGAACTGGTATGGCATTGCGGGCCTCGTCGCGCTGGTGCTCGGAGGCGGGTTCGCCGTCGCTCGAAGTCGGAAACGCAGACGCCAGGCCGAAAAAGAACTCGCCAGCGCCTTGAGTGAGGCTCGTTCCGCGCACGATGGGGAAGCGCCTTCGGAACCGGCAGCCGGGGAGAAATCCCGCCCGGTGGCCCTGCCCGTCGCTTCGCAGGCGCCGGTGAAAGCCGCGGAAAAAATGGCGGGAAGAGCCGCTCCGAAGCCTGAACAAACGTCCGAGCCCGAGTTGAAGCCTGAGCCTGAGCCGGAGCACGGGCCTGCAGGAGAGACGCTCTCACCGGCGGAAGAGGCTGTCACGGAGGCCCCCATGACGGTCTCAGAACAGCCGTCAGATCGGGCATCCGAGGCGGCCGGGCAGCCTCGGCCTGTCGTTTCACCGCGGAACGAACCTTCTATATCCGCTCCTGAAGCGGATGTTCCACACGCGTTTCCTCCCCGGGCCGCATCGATTCCTGCAGCCATCGATCTTGCGGCGGCGAATCTCGAGCCCGGCGGCCTCGCCCCTTCCAGGCCCCCGCATCTGCCCGGGCGCGAGGCTGAGGCTGTCTGGCAGAACCTCGTCCGCCAGGCGACCTCGAGGCCGATTCCGCTCGACGTGCGCGAGCCGGCCCCGCCCCCTCCGACGCCGTCTGTTATCGATGCGATGCAGGCCGGCGACGTCACCCTCGATCTCTCCGACGCATCGATGACGGAAGACCTGGTGACGAAGCTGCGCATGCTGGCGATCACCGACGGAGAACTCCGCAAACTGTTGCAGATGCGCAACCCGGAGCACCTGCCCGCGCTCGTCGAATACATCACCATGAAGCCCGACCCGGTGCGGCTGGCATTCATGGCGCGGGAGATGGGGCATTACCACGATCCGGCCGTCTCGGAAATTCTATCGACATTACTATACCACCCTGACCATCGTGTGACCCTTTCGGCGATCCAGGGCCTGCAGATCAACGGCGGGGTCGAGTCGGTGGCGGTCGTCTGCCCGTTCCTCGAATCGGACGTCCCGGCGCTCGTCGAGGCGGCACGGGCGGCGCTCACCGAGTTCGGCCCCTCGCTTGTTCTGGAAGGGCTCGCCCGCCTGCCGTCGCACCCCGACGAGCGTGTGCGCTCCGGCGGCGTGTTCGTTCTTTCGCGCATGAAAGGCGCCGCGGTTTCGCGCCTGCTTGTCGCGATGCTCGGCGATCAGTCGGCGGAGGTGCGCCGAAAGGTGCTTCTCGCCATGGCCTACCAGAAAAATCCCGCCTATATCGCCACGCTTCGCGAGTTTGTGCGCCAGGCCCCCGACGAGGACCGGAAAGTCGCCCGCAAGGCGATCGTGTTCCTCCAGTCGCTGGAGCGGAAACCGGGTTGAAAAAGCCGGTCAGTCGCGCGGCATGACGACAACCAGCGTCACGTCGTCGCTGTAGCTGCCGGCTCCGATATGCGCCTGGAGACGTGCGAACAGCGGAGCCAGCAGGTCGGTGTCGGATGAGATTCTGCGGCCCGTTTCCCGTCTGAGTTGACCGGCGGCGGCCGTGACGCTGTCATAGCCGAACATGGTCCGGTTGGGGCTCATCGCCTCGAC
>MWAR01000399.1 GCA_002068715.1 bacterium ADurb.Bin374 | reverse complement strand
AGTCGGCGAGGAACTGTTCATAACCGGCAAAGACCAGATGATCTATTTCCCGCGCCCCGAGCACGCGATCATCAAATACGGCGAGCAGGAGATCCATTACGCGGTCGCCATTCCGGCCGGCGAGGGCCGATATTTCCTCAACCGCAACACAGGCAAGGTCACGCTCAAGCGCGGTCCCTGCATGTTCCTCCCCGATCCGCGCCAGGAAGTGATCGTCCGCCGGATTCTCGAACCGAAGCAGTGCGCCCTCTGGTTCCCCGGCAACCAGGAAGCCCTTGAATATAACGTCCGCCTGAAGAACATCGCCAAGGCCCAGCACGCCGACGCGTATCTTCCCGACGGCGAAGCCCGGGCCAAACTCCCGCCCCCGGTCCCAGCGCCCGCCAGGCCAGGAGCCCAGCTCCCTCCGGCCGCCGAGCCGCCGGCCGAGGGACACGCCGGGGACGATTTCACCCGCAAGCGCGGGTTCACCCAGCCGCGTACCATAACACTCGATACAAAATACGAAGGGGCGGTCGCCATCGACATCTGGACCGGCTATGCCGTCCTGGTCGTCGGCCGGGCGGGCGAGCGCCGCGTCATTGCCGGCCCGCAAACATATCTTCTAGAATATGACGAGGCGCTCGAAAGTCTCGAACTCTCGACCGGAACGCCGAAGAGCGATGACAACAAGATCAAGACGGCGTATCTTCGCGTGCTTCACAACAAGGTTTCCGACGTCGTCGAAGCCGAAACGAACGATCTCTGCCGCGTCCGCCTCAAGCTTTCCTACCGGGTCAACTTCGAGGGCGACTCGAGCAAGTGGTTCAATGTCGAGAACTATGTGAAGTTTCTGACCGACCACATGCGTTCTCTCGTCCGGCATGCCGTGAAACAGCACCGGATCGAGGAGTTCTACGCCACCGCCATCCGGGTCATCCGAGACACGATCCTGGGCAGCACCGGCTCTGACAGCAAACGAACGGGACGGAGCTTCGCCGAGAACGGCATGCACATCTACGACGTCGAAGTACTCGACGTGAAGATCGGCGACGAGGCGATCGAGAAACTGCTGATCGACGCGCAACACTCGGTCGTGAAACAGACGCTCGAGATCGCTTCCCAGAAACGCCAGCTCGAGTTCACGCAGCAGAACGAGGCGATTCGCCAGCAGATCGCCGAAGCGCAGTCGCAGACGAAACAGCAGGAATTCGGGCTGCTCACGCTCGAAGCCAAGTCTCAGCTCCTGCTGAATCTGGCGAAGATCGAATCGGAAACCGAGGCGCGGAAGCGCACCCTCGACGCGAAGCTCGCCGATCAGGCAACGCTCGGCAAGATCGACTCGGCCGAACTTTCCCGCAAGAAGGAAGCGTACGATCTCGAGCTGGAAGTCACCCGGCGCAGGCTGGCGCTCAAGCTCGAGGAACTCAAGACCGAGACGGAAGCCGTCATCGGCAAGGCCGGCGCGGTATCGCCGAAACTCATCGCCGCGATGCAGGCGTTCAGCGACAAGGCGCTCGCCGAGCGCATGGCTCAGAGCATGGCCCCCCTCGCGATTCTCGGCGGCCGCAGCGTGGCCGACGTCTTCTCTCAGCTTTTGAAGGGGACGGTTCTCGAAGGCGTACTCAAATCCGCATCGGAGCCGGAGCAATAATATGATGAAGCATATAATACCTTTATCTCTATTTTTACTCCTTCCCGCCGCGCTCTCTCCCGCGCAGGCTGTTCCGGCGCCATCGGCTCAGACGAAGGTTTCACCCGACGAGTGCCTGGTGATCGGCAACGAAGCCGACCCCGTCAAGGGAACGAAGCTGTACATGGATGCCATTGCCGCCTGGCGGCAGGGATTGAAGCAGAAGGCCCTCGACGCGTATGAGGAAGCTCTCCTCGCGGACCGAGGCGTTCTCGCGAAACCGGACGAGGGGCTTGCGATCGCGCTTCTGGAACGATATCGCGACCGGGTCTCGACGGCGACGCCGACAGCCGGCATTCTCTGCCGCCAGGGTTTTTTCGAGAACGTGATCTCGGGAAATCTCGAGGCATCGATAGCCGAATACAAAAAGGCGGCTGTGGCCGCCGTGGCGACGACGACCCGCTCGACGGCCGCGCGAGAAGCCGACCGTCTCCAGAAGGAACTCGAGTATATTCGCACCTGGCAGGCGGAATACCGGCGGAAAATCGCCCTCCAGCGCAGACGGGATGAAGCGGAAATCGCCTTCCAGGGCCGCGTCGAAACGGTCGACGAAAAGCTCGAAGCCCTTCAGGACGAGAGAAGCGAACTCGAGGAGCGCCTTTCCTACCTTCGTGACCAGGAACGCGAAGGGCGGGAGATGCTGATGACCTCGATTCAGCGGGCGTCACGCTATCGCCGCTCCTACTACTACCCGGCACGTCAGAACCAGCCGGACATCCCACCGACCTCCTACCCCGGACCGTCGGTCGGTCCCCTGCCCTCACCTCCGCCCGGCGCCCCCGGGCCGCTGACGCAGCAGCAGAGCAATCCGCCCGGCCCTCTGCCGCCGACACAGCTTTCTCCGACTCCGTCGGGAGGAGACTACCAACTGCCGCCGGACGGCTCGACCCTCTCGCTCTTTTACAGGAACCGCCACGAAGCCCAGGAAAACGAGTCCGCGCTGAAGAGCATTCGAGCCGAAATCACGGGCGTCGAGCGCCGCATCGAAGAGGTCGACAGGCAGATCGAGAAAGCCGAGAAGGAACGTGACCTGCTGTTCAATCCGCCTCCCGCATCTTCCCCCGTGCCCGTTCAGCCCCGTCAGGTCCCGACCACTCCGGGCATCCGGGAATAGGCCGCCGCCGAAGAAAGCGTTCCGATACCGCCATACGGCAAACACCGCCGGCCATAACGGCCGGCGGTGTTGTTTCGCGGGAGAGAACGATTACAGAATTTTGCCGATCAGGGCGCGGATGCGGGTCTGCAGATCGACGATCTTCGGCTCGGGCTTTTCGCCGGCCATGAAGTTGACCTGGCGAAGAACGGCCTTCAGCACCGGAACGAAGTGGTTGGCGCCAGATTCCTTCTGGTATTTCTCGAGATACTGGACAAGCACGCGGGCCTTGGTGAGTTCGCCGGCCTTGAGATCGTTGATGATCAGCTCGGAAAGGCTTTCCTGAACGAAGGCGAGGAACTTGTCGTTTTCGAGGCGGCGCAGACCGACCACGTTCTGGGCAAAGCTCGCCTTGCTGGTGATGGCGATGTCGATGTGGGTGAGGATCTGTCCCTTCTTGGTGCGAAGCACAAGACGGGTTTTCCCGTTCTTCCAGGATTCAACCTCGCCATTCGCATGAGCCATGAACTGCCCCTTGGGATTGCGAACGACCCATTTCGACTCGCCCGACCAGGACTCGAGGCGGCCGACGCCCCAGCCGGCGAACGTGCCGTCATTGTTGCGGACGACGAACTTGATGCCCCGATTTTTCCAGACTTCGTATGCTTTCGTGAGATTGGTGACGGTTTCGTTTTCCGCTTCGGCGGCGATCAGAGGGAGGGTGGGCAGAAGAAGGGCGCATGCCAGCAGAATGGCCATGAAAAAGCGCTTGTTCACGTTTGTTACCTCCGGTTGTTGAATGATTTTTTAACCAATCTCGAAGATGGTAACAGATTTTCCACAACCCCGCAATCTCGTGCCACGAGCAGAACACCTGAACGAATCCCAAAGACATCTTTTGACAGTCGAGGGGGGGATTGATTAAGATGGCGGCGGAGCAGCCGCGTGAAAATCGCGTCCCAGCGCCCCAAAAGGATCTGAAAGGAGTCGTCATGAGCCAGTCGCCATCGCCCGCAGGCGGCGAAAAACCCGGTTTCGGGGGATTTTTCCAGGTATATCTCCTGGCCGCAGTCATTCTCATGATCTATTATACGATCGATTTTCAGGTAAGCGTCTCGCCGGCCCTCCCCGGACTGACATCACAGCCGTCCGCATCACGCCCCCATCATCTCCCCCAAAAGCCACAGCCGGGAATCGAAACACCTGGCGCAGCCGCATCCATCGCCATTTCAGCTCCCCCGGAACTGGCGACGCCACCGGCTGCGGTTCCTCAGGAACCAGTCTC
>MWAR01000398.1 GCA_002068715.1 bacterium ADurb.Bin374 | reverse complement strand
GCGGCGGGGGCCGCGGTCACCATGCTCGTGGCGGTCTCCGCGAGGTTCGCGGGCGGGCTCGGGCGGGCGAACGCCGCCGGGAGGTTCGGGCAGGAGGGCCTTGCGGGAGAGGTTCACGCGGCCCTGCGAGTCGATCTCGATCACTTTCACGGTGACTTCGTCGCCGATGTTCACGACGTCTTCGACCTGGTTCACGCGGTTGTGGTCGAGCTGGCTGATGTGAACCATGCCTTCGACGCCGGGCAGGATCTCGACGAACGCGCCGAACTTCATGATGCGCTTCACCTTGCCGGTGTAGGCCTTGCCCACTTCGGCGTCTTCGGTGATCTGGCGGACCATGTGGAGGGCCTTCTCGATCGCGGCCTGATCGGGGCTGACGATCGTGACGTGGCCGTCGTCACCGGTGTCGATCTGGACCTTGCACTCTTCCTGGATCTTGCGGATGGTCTTTCCGCCGGGTCCGATCAGGTTGCGGATCTTGTCCGGATCGATGTCGATCGACTCGATGCGGGGGGCGTAGACCGACAGCGAGGTGCGGGGCTTCGAGATCGCCTGCACCATCTTCTCGAGAATGTGCATGCGGCCCAGCTTCGCCTGCGCGAGCGCGGTCTTCATGATCTCGAGGGTGACGCCGTTGATCTTGATGTCCATCTGCAGGGCGGTGACGCCCGTGGTGGTGCCGGCGACCTTGAAGTCCATATCGCCGAAGTGATCCTCGTCGCCGAGGATGTCGGACAGGACTTTGAAGTTGTCGCTTTCCTTGATCAGGCCCATGGCGATGCCCGCCACCGGGGCCTTGATCGGAACGCCGGCATCCATCATCGAGAGGGCGCCCGAGCAGACCGACGCCATCGAGGAGCTTCCATTGCTGGAGAGGATCTCGCTGACGACGCGCACAGTGTAGGGGAACACGTCCTTCGGCGGCATGACGCGGGCGAGAGCGCGCTCGGCGAGGGCGCCGTGACCGATCTCGCGGCGGCCGGGGCCGCGCATGGGCTTGCATTCGCCGGTCGAGAACGGCGGGAAGTTGTAGTGCAGCAGGAACTGCTTCTTGTACTCCTCGTCGATTCCGTCGATGATCTGCGAGTCGGATGCCGCGCCCAGCGTGACGACGCCGAGCGACTGGGTCTGGCCGCGTGTGAACAGCGCCGAGCCGTGCGTGCGGGGCAGGAAGCCCACGGCGCAGGTGATCGGGCGGATGTCGGCCAGGCCGCGGCCGTCGATGCGGCGGCCTTCCTCGAGGATCATCCGGCGCAGTTCGCGCTGGACGATGTCTTCCTGGATGGCGTGGGCGCGCTTGCCCTTCTCGCCGGCTTTCTCGCCGTATTTCTGCTGAAGCGCGGCTTCGAGCTTGTCGCCGATGACCTGGAACTTGTTCTTCCGGGCGGTCTTCTCGGCGGTGTTCAGCGCGTCGCGCACGTCTGCGAAGATCGTGTCGCGTACGAGCTGTTCGAGCTCGGCGTCGGGGGCCGGCGGCACGACGACCATCTTGGGCTTGCCGATACGTGACTGGAGTTCACGCATCGAGGCGACGAGCTTCTTGATGTTGTCGTGAGCGAAGCCGAGAGCCTCGATCAACTCGTCTTCCGTCGCTTCGGCGGAGCCGGACTCGACCATCGTGATGGCCTGCTCGGTACCTGCTACGACCATTTCGATCGTACTGTGCTCGAGATCGGCGGGCGACGGGTTGAGGATCAGCTTGCCTTCGACCTTGCCGACGCGCACGGCCCCGATCGGGTTGTCGAACGGGATCGACGAGATCAGCAGGGCGCAGCTCGCGGCGTTCATCGCGAGAATGTCGACCTGGTTGACGAGATCGTAGGAGAGGACGATGCCGACGATCTGGACGTCATTGAAGAAGTGGTCGGGGAAGAGCGGCCGCAGGGGCCGATCGATGAGGCGGCTGGTGAGGATTTCCTTGCCGGTCGGGCGGCCTTCACGCTTGAAGAACCCGCCGGGAATGCGGCCGGCGGCGTAGGTCTTCTCGATGTAGTCGACCGTCAGCGGGAAGAAGTCGCAGCCTTCGCGAGGTGCTTTGCTCGCGACGGCGGTTCCGATGACAACCGAATCTCCGGCGCGAACGACAACGGCGCCATCAGCCTGGTTGGCCATCAGGCCGGTTTCGAACGTGACGGTCTGGTTGGGCAGCGAACAGGCTGTTATCTGTACCTGATGTTCCATGAATGCTCCTTAGCGGCGGATGCCGAGGCGCTTGATCAGGGACTGGTAGCGCTCGTAATCCTTCTCGCGCAGGTAGCTGAGGTGGCGCTTGCGGGAACCGATCATCTTGAGCAGGCCGCGGCGCGAATGGTGATCCTTCGGGTTCTTTTCGAAGTGGGCGGCGAGGTTGTTGATGCGGGTGGTCAGGATGGCCACCTGGACCTCGGGCGAACCCGTGTCCTTTTCGGTCTTCTGGTAGTCATGAATGACCTGAGTTTTGGATTCTTTGGTGATGGACATTGCGATGTCGCTCCTTTATCATCTCGTCAACCCAAGTATCGACGCCAGGGTACGACCCTAGGAAGACGGTCCGGCAAGTATACCACAACTCCGGGAAAAATGCAGTTATTGACAAACGACTCCGGAGACGGCAATAATGCCCTCACGCGCGCGGCGTTTCCGATCTTGTGCCTTCGCCGGGTTTTCTGTTTCCCGGCCGCCCAGCGCGGTCCGCATGAAGCGGGCATGCCCGGCTTTTTTCAGCCGGCGACAGCAATTGAACGTAAGGACGACGCATCGACATGCATACGCTGGCTATCGAAAAAATGACCTACGGTATCGACGCCCTGACCCGCCTGGACGGCAAGGTTCTGTTCGTTCCCTATGCGGCACCCGGCGATACCGCCGAGATCGAGGTCACCGAAACGAAATCGGATTACCTGCGCGGCCGCGTTGCGAAGATCGTCACCCCGTCCGATGCAAGGCGCGAGTCGCCCTGCCCCAATTTTCCGGCCTGCGGAGGCTGTCACTGGCTCCATCTGAAGCCGGAACATCAGCGCCGTGAGAAGGAAGCCATGCTCCGCTGGCTCGTCAAGCCGCTGAATCCGGGAACCGTCTACCCGATCGAACCCCTTCCGACGACCCGCTACCGGAACAAGATGGAGCTGAAGGTCGCCGTCGCCGAAGACGGAACGGTCACGCTCGGAAACTACGCGTATCACACCCACGACGTCGTCGCCATCAGGGGCTGCCAGGTCCAGTGCGCCGAGAACATGGAAGCATACGAGTCACTCTGTATCTTCATGAACCAGCCCGAGAACCGGGGCATGGCCGCAAATATATCCGAGATTATGGTACGAACCCTCGGGCCGCAGCAGCAGATGATGGTCACGCTGATCGCCGCCCCCGACGCGGTGTATCTCACGCTCATGCGCGAGCAGCAGCCGTTCTCCTTCATGAAGCGCAACTGGACGGTGTCTCCGCGCTCCTTCTTCCAGAACAACCTCGAAGGCGCCGAAGCGATCTTCTACACGCTGATCTCGATCTACGAAGCCACCCAGCAGCGAGGCAAGTTCCTCGACCTGTACTGCGGCGTAGGCATCCAGACGGTGCTTCTAGAAAGCCGCTTCGACGAGGTGGTCGGCGTCGAATGCAACGAGGATTCGTATCAGGACGCGCTGAAGAACCAGAAAGTCCGCAACCCCTCGCGATCGCGCTTCTATTGTAAAAAAGTCGAGTCTATATTTGGCTCCCCCCTCACGAAGGGCAGTCTCGCAGCCATCCATCTGAACCCACCCCGCACGGGGCTTTCCCAGCGTGTGATGCGCGGTCTCATGGGGGTCAAACCCCGCATCATGACGTATCTGTCCTGCAACCCGATGACCTTCAAGCGCGACGCGCATGCGATCATGCAGATGGGCTACCAGCTCGAGCAGGTATACGCGTTTGACCTCTTCCCCGGCACGTTCCACCTCGAGATTCTCGGAGTGTTCTCGCGCTGACCCGCCGGCCGTATCCGCACGCATGAAGATCCAAGCCTCCAGCCAGGACCGTCCCCCCTCGCGCATTCTCGTCGTCGAGGACGACAGAGACGCGAACGATCTGCTCGAACAGACGCTGACCGACGAAGGTTATCAGGTGCACCAGGCGTTCGACGGTCTCGAGGGCCTCGAAGCCGTTTCGAGCTTCCAGCCCGATCTGATGCTGCTCGACCTGATGATGCCGCAGATGAACGGCATCGAGCTGTGCCGCAAGCTGCGCGCCGAGCCGGCGACCCGTTCTCTGCCCATTCTCCTGCTCACGGCCAAGGATTCGCTCACCGAGAAGATCACCGGGTTCGAGGCGGGCGGCGACGATTACATCACCAAGCC
>MWAR01000397.1 GCA_002068715.1 bacterium ADurb.Bin374 | reverse complement strand
GACTCCCGGCCCGAGCCCGTTTCACCGGCGGCACATGCCGTGGCAAGGCAGCCAAAGATCACCGCCAGAACGACAAACAGGCGGATAAATACTCTCATCGCGTATGCTCCCGGACGACAAGATCAATCATTTCAAAGGGTAACACAGACGCGGGCTCTCTGTAAGACCTCATCACAACGTGATTGCGAATTGCATTCGCAGGCGGGGCATGATATCAATATCTGCCTGCGGGATGGACAACCCGGCAACCGAACATTGTATATTTTATAATATACATATATTTTTCCTCACGCGCTAGGAACATCGACGATGTCAGTGGATACGCCAGCAACGCACACCGCCCAACCGGCGCCCAGTGTCACGCCACATCACCCACCTCACACGGCCTCCCACCACCATCCGCGGAGCGAATTGTTTGCACTCGCCATCGGCGCTCTCGGAGTCGTGTATGGAGATATCGGCACCTCGCCCCTGTATTCGGTGAAGGAGTGTTTCTCGAAGCACACCGGCCTTCCCGTCACCCCCGAGAACGTTCTCGGCATCATCTCCCTGATCTTCTGGACGCTGACGCTGATCGTCGTCGTGAAGTACGTCACGTTCGTGCTGCGCGCCGACAACGACGGTGAAGGCGGGATGATGTCGCTGATGGCACTCGTCAAGAGCAAGCTGCCGGGTTCCCGCGTGTCGTCGAACATCCTGCTGAAAATGGCAATCTTCGGCACCTCCCTCCTGCTGTCTGAGGGAATGATCACGCCGGCAATCTCCGTTCTGAGCGCCATCGAAGGCCTGGAAATCGCCACGCCGATCTTCCAGCCATTCATTCTGCCGCTGACGATAGCCATTCTGCTGGTTCTCTTCCTTGTGCAAAAACGTGGGACGGGAAGCGTCGCGCGGGTGTTCGGCCCGATCATGCTCGCCTGGTTCTGGACGATCGGTCTGCTGGGCCTGATCTGGGTTCTCAAAAGCCCGGGCATCCTCGGCGCGATCAATCCCTGGCACGCCGTGAACCATTTTCTCCGGAACGGGTTTCACGGGTTTCTCCTGCTCGGCTCGGTCGTGCTGTGCGTGACCGGCGCCGAGGCGCTGTATGCCGACATGGGCCATTTCGGCCGCAAACCCATCGTCATCGCCTGGTACTGGTTCGCCTATCCCTGTCTTCTGCTGAACTACTTCGGCCAGGGCGCGATGCTGCTCGTTCACGGCAGCACGTTCAGCGACAATCCCTTCTACGGCCTCGCGCCACAGGCCTTCATCATCCCCCTCGTCATGCTGTCGACCGCCGCGACGATCATCGCCTCGCAGGCACTGATTTCGGGCGCGTTCTCGCTCGCCCAGCAGGCGATGCACCTCGGCTACTCCCCGCGCCTCACGGTGCGGCACACATCGAGCCAGGCCCATGGTCAGATCTTCATTCCCGAGGTCAACATCCTGTTGATGGTCGCCTGCATCGCCTTCGTCCTCGTTTTCCGCGCCTCATCGAACCTTGCCGCCGCCTACGGTTTCGCCGTCACCGGCACGATGACGATCACGACCATCCTGCTGTATCGAGTCTCGCGCGACACCTGGAACTGGTCACGTTCCAAGGCGGCCCTGCTGGCCTGCCTGTTTCTCTCGGTCGATCTTCCCTTCCTCGGCGCCAACGTCAGCAAGATCTTCCACGGCGGCTGGGTGCCCTGCCTGATCGGCAGCTTCCTCTACATCCTGATGTCGACCTGGAACAAAGGCCGGCGCGCCCTTTCCTTCGAGCTGCAGAAGTCACTGCTGCCCGTCGACGGCTTCCTGAAGGAGATTGCCTCCGCGGGAGTCTTCCGTGTCAAGGGAACCGCCGTGTTCATGACGCCCAACGTCGACGTCGTCCCCCCGGTTCTGCTGCACCATTACAAGCACAACCACATTCTGCACGAACGAGTTATTTTTCTATCTATATTATCCGAACACATCCCCGAAGTTCCAGTCGAACGACGGCTCGAGATCGGCGACATGGGCCACGGCTTCTGGAAGATGGTCGCCCGGTTCGGGTTCATGGAAACGCCCAGCATGGTGGAAATCTTCCGCGCGGCCGGAGACGCCGGCCATCCGATCAAGCTCCTCGAAGCCAGCTTTTTCCTGGGTCGCGAGTCGCTGCTCCTGACCGGTCAGTCCGACATGCCCCGCTGGCGCAAGTGGCTGTTCCGGTTCATGTCCCGCAATGCCCGCGAAGCGACCGCCTTCTTTGGAATCCCGCCCACCCGCGTGCTCGAACTCGGTTGCCAGATCGAACTGTAACGAACGATCCGCAATCCGCTTTCCGGGAACTGCGTTGGTGTGGTACCACGGTGTCATTTCCCGCTCGAAAGGAGTCAGGAATGAAGTTCAATTCCATGCTATGCCTTCTGGCGCTTCTGGGCGCCCTGTCTCTCGGAACCCCGCAGACGGCCGGGGCCGGGGCCGGGGCCTACGATCAGCTCATCGAGATCGGCGGCCAGCCCGGCAACGTGCCGGAACCTTCACCGCCCACTCCAGTGGAGCCGGCTCCGGGATACGACAATTCAGGCAGTTCGGATTCCGGAAGCAGCTCCGGGAACTCCGGCTACGAAAGCGGCTCGAGCTCAGACAGCGGCTCCGATTCCTCGAGCGGCTCGAGCTACTCCAGCCCGAGCTATGAAAGCAGTTCGGACAGCTCCGACAACAGCGGCTCCGGTGTCCCGTTCGGCGGCATCTTCAGCTGGTTCACGCCGAAACCGGTCGATCCGGTCCAGAAGGCGGCCGAAATCGGCGCCCGGGCCGACCGGGCATACAGCAAGGGCAATTACCGTGACGCCGTCAAATACTACAAACGCGCTCTCAATCACACCCCGAATGATTCATCGCTTCGGGGCAGGCTCGCGAACGCCGAGCGGGCACTCGCGGATCACCGCGAAGAACGCGCCCGGGAACAGCGCCGCCGCGAGAGACAGCGCGAAGCGGCACGGAAGAAACCGACCGTCCCCCCTCTGCCTCCGCAGTTGAGGCCATCCACCCCGCGCCCCAGGCCGGCACCGGTCGTAACGGCACAGCCGGATGCGTTCGTTTCGGCCGCCCAGACCCGCTCGTCTCTTCGCGATATCAAGGCCCGCATCGATGCGCTCCGGAAGAGCGGATCGCTCCAGAATCTCGACACGCTGATGACGAAATACGTGAGCACCTGGGTGCAGGCCATCACCCGCGATGACCTTTCCGAAAAAGACCGGGAAGGCCTCCAGCTTGACATTCCGGTGCTGGACAAGCTGATATCGGGCGGAAAGGCAGCGGCGATCGGCCGGGACGAGACACAGGAAACGGCACAGGAGCCGTATTACGGCGAAAACAAGGATCTCGAGACGATGCTCGCCAGGTTCAACGCCGAACGGGCCACCCAGGGAGCCGAGATGCTCGGCGAGAAATTCTCTGAAAACGCGCTTCCCGCCGAGATCGCCGGGAAGTATGAAAACGTGCTCGCCCTGGGCAAGGTTTCGGCCGAAGTGTCCGGTGGCAACACCCCCGGCGCCATCAAGGAGATCGCCGACATCGTGATCGGCAAGCTGGGGATGCCCCAGGCATCCTTCGCCGTCGACGGTGGCCGGATCTACTCGAACACCGCGTTCACGGCCTTGAACAAGTTCATGGAAGACTCGACGAAGGCCGTCGGCGGCACGTTCGACCGGAAGGAATTTTGGAACTCCCTGAAAAGCGAGATGACCACCGGCCAGAAGGCCGTCATGGAATGGATCGGAGGGCCCGATGAAAAGAAATAAATATACTGTAATACTATTTTTGATCGTTCTTTCAGCCGTCTCTTTCATCGTTCCAGGGTACGTCACAGCCCAGACGGAATCCGAGGCGTTGCTGAACACGACGATCGCCATACCGGCTTCCTGTCCGATCGCCGTGCGATGGGTTCAGCCGCCCATGAGCCACACGGCCGCAGAAGACGCACGGCTTCGCATTCCCGAGATGCGCTTCTCGGTCGACGCGAACGGCCGGCCCTGGATCGGCTTCGACGACCGCCGCATCGTCAGCCCGGCCAACGGGTTCCGGGCGAAAACGTCGGTGCCTTTCACCGGCTTCGTCCATTTCGACAACGGCGCCATGATTGTCTCCACAGTCACCAAGCTCGGCTTCCTCACCGCACCGACGGCGACGGCTGATCCGGCGGCCGATTTCCCGGTCGTTCCGTTCCAACCGATCGCCCAGCTTCCGGCGCTGTACGGGCGTCTTTTCACCGGCACGGGCGACACCCTGTTTGTCGCCGTGT
>MWAR01000396.1 GCA_002068715.1 bacterium ADurb.Bin374 | reverse complement strand
CCGCGTCTTCGTGAATCTCGATCGCGTCCGTTCCATATTCGAGCGAATACTCCTGGCGTCGCGACTTGTACGGCAGTTTGCCAGGCTTGCGGATCGGAATGAAGCCGATTCCGAGTTCGACGGCCATGGCCGCTCCGAGAATGAAGCCCCGCGACTCGATCGCCGCCACAGCGTGAAGTCCGGCATTGCGATACGGTTCCGCCAATGCTTTGATCGCCGCCGCAAACGCGCTTTTATCGCGCAGCAGAGGCGTTATATCTTTGAATATAATACCTTTTTTCGGGAAGTCGGGAACATCGCGAATATACGTATTCAGATTCATCTTCTCGCTCCTTCAGTTCTGTCTCGACAGGGCCCGACGTGCGTGCGTCGAAGGAATGACGATGTTCAGGTGGAAAGCCTGCTTCGTTCCTTCTGAAGCCGCTCCTCGAGACGCATGTAGGTCTGGAAATATCCATCCAGGGCCGATGGGCAGAACTCCCGGACGCGGTATTTCTGGAACGAGGCTTCCCCGAGCTTGTGGAACAGCTCTTCCCGCTTCTGCGTGAACCGCTCCGCCTGGGCCGCGCGGGGATTGCTCGCCGCCGGCTTGCTGAAGAGGTTCTTGAGCTGGGCGAACAGTCCGCCGCCCCCCGAAGACTCCTGGGGCTTCGCCTCGTCGGTGTATTTCTGGATCAGGAAGTTCATCCGCAATATTTCATGGCCTATTGTGAGAAGCTCGGGGATTTTCAGGTCGCCCGCCTGGTACATGTCGAAAACGACGCGCCCCGTCTCCTTCAGCAGTTCCGACACTTCCTTCTCGATATCGGTGACGGCGAAGTTGATCGCCGCTTTCTGGGAAAGGCCCACCGCCTCCTCCTTGCCTTTGCGGAAGAAGCGGGAAACGGTTCCGCTCAGGTCGCCGGCGGCGGGGGCTCCTTCGCCGGCTTTCTCGCCGGCCTTCTGGGAACTCTTCTCCGAGGACGCCGCGGCGGCGGGCTCGGCCGGGCGACTCACGAGCGTCGTCGTCGGCGGGGCGGCGCCGTATTTTTCCTCGAGCAGGCGCAGGGCGCGGGCCGCGGTTCCCCGATACGGCTCTTCATTGTTCGCGGCAACGTGTTTCAGAAAGCCGAACGAGACCTGGTCATGGTAATTGGCGAGAGCGACCAGGGCTTTGATGCGGATGTCGGAGTTGCCGTCCCGGGCGGCGTCGATCAGCATCTGGATCGCTTCGCCCGCCTGGATGTGCGACAGCGCGTAGATCGCGCTTCCCTTCATCCAGTCTTCATGTGACTTGAGCATCTTCCGCAGGATCGTGAAGACCTTCTCCTCGCCGAACGACTGGAGCGCCTTCGCGGCGGAGGCCCTGATGCGGTTGTCAGGGTCTTCGAGCGCCGGAAACAGCAGGGGAATGGCTTTCTCGTCCTTGAGATACTCGAGCGCCTCGATCGTGTTGGATCGCACACGGCTGTCCGGGTCGTTCAGGAAGGGGCTCAACAGGGACGCCTGGTCTTTCGAGACGAACTTTTTCAGGCAGCTTATCAGCGACGCCTTCACGAAATCGTGCTTCTCGATTTTGAGCATGAACAGGAGCTTTTCGCGGTATTCCGCCTTGTCACCGGCGGCGATGGACATCACGGCCTTCAGGCGTTCCGCGTAGTCTTCGGACTCGAGCGCGTGGTCGATGCTCTCCTGCGGCGTCGTCGCCCGGCCTTCTTCGAGGTTCTGCTGGCGTATCTTCCCGAGAGCGCGGCGGGCGAAAAACCGCACCGAGATGTTCTTGTCTTTCGTCGCCTGCCGAAGGGCGGCCGCCACCTCGTCCCGGGTTTCGAGATCGACGAGTTCGATCTTGAACAGGGTCATCGCCGAAAGCGTCCGCAGATCGTCGTCGGGATTCGCAAGATCCTTCAGCAGTCTCTTGATATTCAGTTCCATCGCAGATCATCCTCCATGAACGCACCGCGCCGGCGCCGTTCCGGTATCGTTTTCATCTTCTCGAGAGCACTATAAGCCTTTTTCCGGCATTTTTCCATTCCCCGGGCAGCAGATTTTCCATGCCATCGATCCTGTATTCCGAAGAAAAAACCGCCGCTCTGCGGTCCCTGTGGGAGCGGCAAAGCGGCGGCCGTTAGACCCGGATCAGTAGGCGCGGGCAACGTAAATCTGGCGTGAGGCCTGTTTGCCGCAGACGACGCAGGGTCCGGCCGGCGGATCGTCACGCAGACAGCGGATCGTGGCGCCGACTTCGGCCTTGAACTTGTCTTCGCACTCCTGGGCCCCGCACCAAGAAACCTCGGCCATGCCGTGCTTCTCCTTGATGACCTCTACGAACTCGTCGAAGCTCTTCGCCGGGAAGGTCTTGCCGCGCAGGATTTCCTTCGCCTGCGCGTAGAGGTTCTTCTGGATTTCGCCCAGCAGGCGCTCGACCTCGGCCTCGAAATTCGCATCGGGAACGAAGCATTTCTCGCCGGTGTCACGGCGCACCAGGCACACCTGGCCCTTCTCCATGTCCTTCTGGCCGATCTCGATGCGGAGGGGGACACCCATCATCTCGTATTCGGAATACTTCCAGCCGGGCTTGAAGCCGTCGCGGTCGTCGAGATGGATCCGAAGGCCCTTGTCGACGAGACGCTGACGCAGCTGGCGCGCCTTGTCGAGAACGGGAGCAGCCTCTTTATATACGATAGGAATTATAACTGACTGGATAGGAGCGATGCGCGGAGGCAGGCGCAGGCCCTTGTCGTCGCCGTGCGTCATGATGATCGCGCCGATGATGCGCGTCGACATGCCCCACGAGGTGGTCCAGACATGCTTGCGGTCGCCGTCGGAATCGAGGAACTTGATGTCGAAGGCTTTCGCGAAGTTCTGGCCGAGATCGTGCGAGGTCCCTGACTGGAGTGCCTGGCCGTCCGGCATCAGGGCTTCGATCGTGAAGGTGTTGAGGGCGCCGGCGAATTTTTCCTTCTGGCTCTTCTCGCCCGTCACGAGAGCCACGGCGAGGTCCTCTTCGACAAAGCGGCGATAGACCTCGAGCATCTTCGCGACTTCCTCCTTCGCCTCTTCGTGGGTGCGGTGCGCGGTATGGCCTTCCTGCCAGAGGAACTCGGTGGTCCGCAGGAACGGGCGGGTCACTTTCTCCCACCGGACGACGTTCGCCCACTGATTTATCAGCACGGGCAGGTCGCGGTAGCTCTCGATCCATTTCGCGTACATGTGGCCGATGATGGCCTCGGAGGTCGGCCGGATGGCGAGCCGCTCCTCGAGTTTCTCCTTGCCCCCCTGGGTGACCCACGCGACTTCCGGAGCGAAGCCTTCGACGTGCTCGGCTTCCTTCGTCAGGAAGCTTTCGGGGATGAACATCGGGAAGTAGGCGTTCTGGTGGCCGGTCTTCTTGAACTCGGCGTCGAGCAGCCGCTGG
Source organism: bacterium ADurb.Bin374 (assembly GCA_002068715.1). The sequence goes on along the minus strand of MWAR01000396.1, from coordinate 410 downwards.
ATGCTTTCCCAGATCGCGTATCCATAAGGCCGGATGATCATGCAGCCTTTGACCGGCGAGTAATCGGCAAGCTTCGCCTTCAACACCACGTCGGTGTACCAGCGCGAGATGTCCTGCGATTTCGGGGTGATGGCATCGAGTGTCTTAACGTCGGTCTTCTTTTCGTTCATGGCGATTCACGGCCTTTCTCGGAAGTTGGGGGTTCGGAAGCGGCCCCCATTATATGGAGCACCCGATGCGGTGTCAAGAAAGCGCCCGGCGAACGCTCTGTCCGCCGGGCGCCTTTTTCTATTTCAATCGTTATTTATGATCGTCGTCTTCACCGGGATTGCCGGGTTTCTGCCCGTCGCCCGCGGGTCTGGGCGAGAACGGCCTCGGGCCGGCAGGGGCCGGGGGGTTCTGGGGCGTCG
>MWAR01000395.1 GCA_002068715.1 bacterium ADurb.Bin374 | reverse complement strand
CGACATCATGCCTGAAAGCATGCCGGCTCTCGCCCGCCGCGCCGCGAACGGACTCTGGCTGCGCAACCATTTCGCGCAGGCGAACTCGTCCCCGCCGACGATCGGTGCGTTGTTCCATGGCTGGTATCCGTTCAACTACATGTTCCATGCCGATGCGGTGGGGGAACCGGAGTTTTTCCGTTTCATGAGAGAGGCTGGATATCGGTGCAGTCTCGTTCACGGCAGTCCTCCGGACGGTCTGCAGGATTTCGAGGCGTTCCTGACCGGCTTCCGCCGGCTTCCCCCGCCGGCCAGACCGGAAGACTGGCCGGGAACGGTCGATGAAGCGCTTGAAGCCATCCCGACTATCCTGGCGGCTTCCGGGCCGCATCTCGTTTTCAGCTATCTTTACAACACCCATTTCGATTACCGGTATCCTCCCGCGTTCGAGCGGTTCAGGCCCGTGCTGCCCGAAGGGACGGACATGCTTTCCCTGGTCCCGACTCTCGGGACGGTCGAGAAGATGCGCAACCGCTACAGAAATGCCCTGGGCTTTCTCGACGACCGTCTCGAAGGATTCTTCCGCCGGCTTGCCGAATCCGGTGCGGCCGACAGGACCTGGATTCTCCTGGTGGGCGATCACGGGGAATCGCTGGGCGATGCCGGATTTTTCGCGCACGCCACCGGGCCGCACGTCAGCCAGTATCATGTTCCCTGCCTGATCTTCGGGCCGAACCTGCCCCCCGCCCGAATCGACGCGCCCACCCAGCATGTCGATCTCCTGCCCACGCTCGGCGGCCTCATGGGGTTCGACGTGGACGGACTGCCCGGCCGCGATGCACGGACGGCGTCACGGGCGGCCGCCCTGTCGTTCGACTACTCGGCGGAGAGACGGGTCATCGTGCGCACGCCGGCTCGCATGTCGATGTTCGATTACGACAGCGCCGGCCGTTTCCGATGGGTTCTGACCATGCGGAACGACTTCGTCATCGATGCGCCGCTGTTCGAGGCCTATTCGGCCTCGGCCCCGGGCCGGCTGGCCGGCCTGGTGCGGCAGGACGCCGAACTGCTGAGGCTGCTGCTGTCTCAGAAGTAGGGTGTGAACGAGCGCGAAAAAATGCGCGCGTGAACACCGGGAAATGTGTGCGAAATAGTATTATATTGAACCGGATATTTCTAGCCGGGTTTACGACTCTTAGTCGTCCCCATCGGTATCGATGCCCCGGTCGATGCCGAGCAACTTCATCTTGCGCTGGAGGGTGCGCCGCGAAATTCGGAGCACCTTCGCGGTCATGGAAACATTGCGATCGTTATTATCCAGCGCCTGCGTGATGATGAGGCGTTCCGCCGCCATCATCTGATCTTCGAGACTGCCGGCGACCGGAAGATCCTGTCGTGCCGCATCCGGGCCGCAGGGCCGGTCGGCGAGATTGGACGGCAGGTGGGCCGGCATGACCACTTTGTCGGCGAGGACCACGGCCCGTTTGAGGACGTTTTCGAGTTCGCGGATGTTCCCGGGCCAGGAATACCCGAAGAGCAGGCGGCGGGCCGACGCGTCGATGGTGGGCTGGGCTTTCCCGTTTTCGCGGGCGAACTTGTCGAGAAAGTAGTCGATCAGCAGGGGCAGGTCGCCCTGGCGCTCGCGCAGGGGCGGAAGGGTGATCGTCATCTCGTTGATGCGATAATACAGATCGTGGCGGAACCGACCTTCGCGCACCAGGGCAGGGAGGTCGCGGTTGCAGGCGGCGATGACCCGGATATCGATGTCGATCGCTTTCACGCCGCCCACCCGCCTGATCTTTCGCTCCTGCAGGACGCGCAACAGCTTGACCTGCGTATGAAGCGACGTTTCGGAAATTTCATCCAGGAAAATAGTACCGCGGTTGGCGATTTCGAAATACCCCGTCTTCTGGCCGACCGCGCCGGTGAAGGCGCCCTTTTCGTATCCGAACAGTTCGCTTTCGATGATCGAGTCGGGAAGGGCCCCGCAGTTGACGGCGATGAACGGTTCGTTTGCCCTCGGCGAGTTCATGTGGATCGCATGGGCGACGAGCTCCTTGCCGGTCCCGCTTTCGCCCTGGATGAGCACGGAGAGGTTGCTCGAGCTGATGCGCTCGACGCAGGAAAAGATGGATTGCATCTTTTCCGACCTGCCGATCATACCCGTGAAAACGGCTCCCGACTCGGAAGACGCGGATTTTTCCGCGCCTCCCGAGCCGGCTCCGGTCACTTCGTAGACGTTCACCGGGGAAAACTCGAAGATGACCTTGCTGGAGATCTTCTGCACCCAGTGCGGAAGCACGCTGGCCAGTTCCTGGATCTCGGCGTCGCGCATTCCGAGCCGGCGACCTTCCTTCCAGATCAGGGCGGTGAGGTCTTCGGGGCTCATATCGAGAAGGTCCTCGATATTCTTTTCCATCAGCCGGTTCAGAACGTTCAACCAGCCGATGTACCGTTGCTGGGTCGGCTCCGTGCGCGCATCGGCCAGGCCGATGTCGCTCAGCAGGCGTTCCCGCATCGAGGGCGGCATGGCGATACCGAAGTTGACTTCCTGCTTCTTGGGAAGTCCGCACTTCCAGTGCTCGAACAGCCTGTCCAGTTCCTTGACGTCGCGGGGCGCGATATCGGAAAAGAACTGTGTCGCGATATCTTTCAGCCGCCGCGCGTCGTCCATGGATGATCTTGCCTCAGTTCGTTCCGGAAGCGGCCGGCTGGACGGCGGGTTCCTCGACGGCCGGCATGTCGGGCGAGACAACGGGGACGGCCGGAGTCTTCGCGGCCGGAGGAACTTGGGCCGGGGCCAGAGCCGGTTTCCGAACGGCTGGAGTGGCGGTCTTCTTC
>MWAR01000394.1 GCA_002068715.1 bacterium ADurb.Bin374 | reverse complement strand
CGAGACAGGCGCGTTCTTTCCCGAATCTCAGGAAGGCTCCCTGGAACAGGTGTACGAGGCCATCGAGGGAGATCAGCGCGTCGTCGGATGGACGTTTCAGACCGTCGTCCGACAGACCTTCAACTACGCCACCTATCCCTTCGACATGCAGGCCGTGTGGCTGCGCATGTGGCCGAAAAAGATGTCCGGCCCGGTGGTCCTCGTCCCCGACTTTCAGGCCTTCCAGTCGATGAATCCCAAGTTCACGCCCGGCATAAGCAAGACGCTGATCCTTCCCGGCTGGATCATCAACAGCAGCTATTTCAGCTTTTCCCCATTCGAGGCGAACACGGACTTCGGACTGTCCTCGCGCCGCGGAAGCGGAGCGCCCCCGGAACTCCGTTACAACGTCGTCATCCAGCGGGAGTTCCTCGACGCCTTCATCAGCTGCATTCTTCCGATCTTCGTCGTCATCATCCTGATGTTCGCCGTCCTGTTCATCCACACCAAGAACGAGGGAATCGCGGGACGCGTCGGGTTCAACTCCAGTGTGACGGTCCAGGTTGCCGCCGCCCTGTTTTTCGTCGTTCTGTTCGCCCAGATAGATCTGCGCGGCCGTCTGGAAATAGAGAAGATCATGTATATGGACTTCTATTATTTCTTGACGTATCTGGTGTTCCTGATCGTGTCGATCGATTCCATCGCCTACGGCTGGACCAATCGCGTCGAATGGCTCCAGTGGCGGGAGAACATCATTCCCAAACTGTTTTACTGGCCGACCGTCATGTTCTCGCTTTTCGTGGTGACGGCTTGGTTTTTCTATCCCTGACGATATATCACGTCCGGAGATCTTGAAAGGAAATGAGGCGCGATGTCCGGTAACGCACGAACGATCTCGACGGCAGTCATCCTGATCCTGCTGGCAATCGGGGTTTCGATGGCCATCAGCATCACCATCATCCAGGCGGAGTCACGCCGGCAGCTCGAACGCAGCGCCGCGGACGAGCGCGAGAGGATTTCCTCGGAGCTGAAAAACCAGGTCGATCTTGCCTACTCCGTTGTCCAGCAGACTTATTTCCAGACCACCCAGTTTTCGTATCAGAAGCAGGTCTACGGCCGCGTCCTCCAGGGCGTGCTGGCCGTCATCATGGACGACATCAACCGCAGGATCGAACAGGTCGCGAGCGGCGCACTGACGCTGTCCGACGCTCAGCAGAAGGTCATTTCCACGATCCGCAACCTCCGTTTCGGAAGCGAGGATGATTATGTCTGGATCCAGAACGAGGATCAGCCGTTCCCGAAGATGATCCTGCATCCGCTCCGTCCTGATCTCGACGGCTGCGTGCTCGACAGCCCGGCGTTCGACTGCGCCCGCAACCGGGCCGACAATCTGTTCGTGGCTGCGGCCGAAGTCGCCAGCAACGGCGGCGGATTCCTCGACTACCTCTGGGAGCGTCACCTTCCGAACGGCGTCCGCCTTCCCAACCTTCCCAAGATTTCCTATGTCCAGCGGGTTCCCCAATGGCACTGGGTTCTCGGAAGCGGCGTGTTCGTCGACGAAGCGGTCCGTGATGCCATTTCCCGTCTGAAAGCCCAGATCGGAGCCTTGCGATACGACAACGGAAACGGTTTTTTCTACATTCATGATCTTCGAGGCATCGTCCTCGTATATCCGAACGCGGATCTGATCGGGAAGAAACCAGGCGACACCCCCCGTGCAGCCTTCCTCCCCGGGGGCATGGAAGTCGCCAGGTCCGCCATCGGAGCCGGATATTTCGAGTTTTCCCTGCCCGGAGAAAAGAACGGCAAGGAGCGTCACCTCGGGTATGCACGGCTTTTCGAGCCTCTCGGGTGGATCATCGGAACGAGCTGCAACATCGAAAACCTGCAGAAAAACCTCCAGTGGCAGGACGAGGAAAACCGCAAGTCCATCGGGAAGCTTTTCCTCTGGAATATATTGACCATGATATTCCTCGTGACGATCACCGTCCGTATGATGCGCATCAGCGCCGCGTCCGACATGCAATCTCTCGGAACAGGCGCACCATCGGCGGCACCTGGAGCGGAGAGTACCGCCGAATTCTCCGTGAAAGAGACCGGAGACACAGCTGGGAGCAACGCGGAACCCTCGGCCCAGGCCGTTCTCGAAGCCCTCCGGCTGGCCAGGGAAATCAGTCAGGACCGCTCATCCGATCAACTCCGCGTTCTAAACGACATCCACAAGGCCATCGAAAAACTCGCCGACCGACGCGAACCGGAAGGGAGCGAGCCTCCTCACCATGGCAGGAAAGCCTGACATGAAACTCATAGGTAGCCTGCGCACGCTCTTTCCCGCAATGCTGCGGGCACTTCTCGCCCTGGTGCTGACGACAAACTGCGTCCTGGCTGCCGGCCCGGTCCAGGTCGCGCCTCCTGCATCCACCACCGTATCCGCCGCGGCATCCCCGGCCTCTGCGGCCGAAACGGTCGCGAAAGCGTCTTCCGGAAAGCAGGCGAACCGGGTCTATCGTTTCGGCATGGTTCCGTGGATCGCCTACTCCCCCCTTCACGTCGCCGCCGAACTCGGATTCTGGAAGAAACTCGGCGTCGAGGTCACCGTCGTCTCGTACCCGACCAACCCGTCCATGTATCGCGGCATCGCCGGCGGTGACGTCGATCTCTGCATGGACATGATCGGAAGCATGGTCGGCATGTATCTCGACGGGGTCGACGTGAAAATCCTGGGAGAAACCGACTGGTCGCACGGCGGAGACAAGATCATCGTGAAACGCGATCTCGACGTCGCCCGTCTCAAGGCGCGGCCGATCGGGGTGTATCTCGACAAGCCCTCCGTCACCTTTTTCCTCAACAGGTTCCTGCAGGATTGGGGTCTGAAGCTCTCGGATGTCCGCATTCAGGAACTGACCATGCAGGAACTCGCGGACGCCTTCATCGACGGGAAGTTCAACGTCATCCTCAACTGCGATCCGGAGGCTTTGCGGGCCGAGCGCGACGGTGAGGGCCGGCAGGGAGTGACAAGCGCCGATTTCGCCGGCATAATCCCCGAAGGATTCGTCTCCCGGAGCGATCGTTTCGCCGCGATTCCCCGCGATGACCTGGTGAAGATTTTCCGCGGCTGGGTCCAGGCCGTGAGATGGCTGCACGACTCGCGCAACTGGAACGAATTCAGACGAATTCTCAACAGTCGGACATTTCAAAGCGATGGGCCGTACACCGAAGCGGACATGCAGGACATGTTCCGGTCCGTCCGGATCCATCCGGCCTCGACCCAGGCCCGACGGAACATCTCCGTCGACGGGCTGCGGGGCTATCTGCAGTCGGTGCACGCTTTTCTGAAAGACAACGACATGCTCGAGAGAGAATTTTTTCTGGACGACATTCTCGACAACAGCGCCCTGATCGATGCTCTGAAACTCGAAGGGGAGGCCGTTCAGCCATGAAGAAACGCGTTTTTTCCCAGGCAGCTCCCGCCGGCACTCGGGAGCAGCGGCTCTCCGAGCTTCTCGAACGTCTCCGGAGGGAAAGCGAGACCTACCTCGGGTATCCCAACAACCAGCTCCTCGACCATCAGAATCTGGCGCCTTTTCTTGATCTCGTCATCAACAACATCGGAGATCCCGAGATCGGCAATTTCGGCCTGCACACCTGCGAATTCGAGCGCGAGGTCATCGCGTTTTTCAGCGAACTCTACCGGCTTTCGGCCGCCGAGGGCTGGGGATACGTCACCAACGGCGGCACCGAGAGCAACCTGCACGGGCTGCTCACGGGCCGCGAGCGGTTCCCCGGCGCCCCGCTGTTGTTTTCCGAAGACTCCCACTACAGCGTCGAAAAAGCCGGGCGCCTGCTCGGCCTCAACCGCGAGCCCGTCAGGAGCAGCCCGAACGGCGAGATCGATTACGAGGCCCTCGAGGCAACGCTTTCCCGCCTCCGGCCGCCGGCGGTGATCCTCAACGCGAATATCGGAACGACGATGAAAGGCGCCATCGACGATGTTCCCAGGATCATCGAGACACTGCGGCGAAAGAATATCAATAGATATTATATTCATTGCGATGCCGCTCTGTTCGGGGGCTTTCTTCCGTTTCTGCCGGGTGCGCCATGTGTCGATTTCTCGCTTCCGATAGACAGCATCGCCATCTCCGGCCACAAGTTCATCGGCTCGGGCATTCCCGCCGGGAGAATGTCGACCGCGTTCGCCGGCACATCGACTACATCGGCTCCTTCGACGGAACGATCTCCGGTTCCCGCAACGGGCTATCGGTGCTGATTCTGTGGCAGACCATCCGCCGCCAGGGCCGGAACGGTTTTTCGGAGTGGGCCCGCCGGTGCGCGGATACGACGCGGTATGCGATCGCCACGCTTACCGGGGCGGGATGGCCGGCCTGGGCCAATCCCTGGTCGAACACGGTCGTCATCCGACGACCTCCGGCCACCATCGCCCACCGCTGGCACCTTGCCGTCACCGGCGACATCGCGCACCTGGTCATCATGCCCAGCGTCACGACCTCCAGGATCGATGCCTTCGTCAGCGACCTGGTCCGGGCCCGCGATTCGGACCCGGCGGTCGCGCCCGGGAAAGAGACGCATGGAACTCCGTGACCCGGCGCACTTCGAGACGCGCTCGCTTTCGACCCGGGCCGTCCCCCTTCCCCGGATAAGACCGGGGTTCGAAGGGCTGATCTGCGCCCTGGCCATGATCGTCGCGCTCGGGGCCAGCACCTGGTTCACCTACCTCCGGGCCCGGGAAGCCGTGCTTCGGGAAATCCGCGAGGGCCTGGTCCGGCTGGCATCGGCGGCGGCTCTCTCGATCGACGGCGATACCCACCGTCTCTTCACGTCGCCCGCTCAACGGACGAGCCCCGAATTCCGGGCCATGGCGGACAGGCTCGAAGCGTTTCGGACAGCCTCGGCGCATGTCCGATACGCCTATACCAACGTGATGGTCGATGGAAAGGTCTTTTTCGTCGTCGACGACAGCCCCCAGTTCGATATCGATGGAAATGGCATGCCCGACCCGCCGCCCGACATCATGTCCCCATACCCCGACGCGAGTCCAAGCCTGATCCGGGCATTGCAACAGCAGGTTGCCACCGTCGACGACGAGCCGTACACCGACCGGTGGGGAACCTTCATCAGCGCGTATGCTCCGTTTTTCGACTCACAGCGCCGCTTCGCCGGCACCATCGGGCTCGATCTCGACCTCGCCGATCTTGCCGAACGACTTCAACCGCTTCAACACGCGCTGAAGCGGCTTTCCATCATCTCCGTGCTGTTCGGCATCTTTTTCGGCGTGCTGGTGTGGTATTTCCGGAGGCAGATCCTCCAGATATCCGAGCGTCGCCGGGAAATGCTCGCGGATGTCGAGTGGGCGGTCGCGCTGGCGAACGATGCTGACCGGCGGGAGACATCTCTGTTATCGCTTCTCGGGCGCACATGTTCCCCGGCTGAAGCATCGGCGCCTGCAACCGCCCGAACATGCGCCGCCGGCCTGGAGGATATCTTCCATGACGAAGGCATGCACCCGGGCCGGGAAACTCCCGACAGAAACGGATGCGCCACCGCGATCGCCGCATACCTGGCCGTCGTCAGGGCCACGCCGATGGAGCATCCGCGAAACGTGGAGCTTCGGACGTGGTTTTCACACGTCCTGGCCGATGTGACGACGAGGATTCCTCACCTCGCCAAAGCGGCTCACGTCCATATCGACGAAACACTTCCCGAGAAACTCCTGTTCGATCCCGACGAACTCGGGCTCATCGTCCAGATCGTTGCCGGCTACCTGGCCTCATCGGGCGAAGGGCCGCTCACCCTTGCCCTGTCCCTGGAAAGCGAGGAGGTCCACGAGGTCGGTCTCGGGTTCTCCTTCATCCGCAAGGGAATCGCGACCACGCTGAATCTCCCCCTGTTCGTCGAGGCACTGACCGCCGGCGCCCCCAACGGCGCACTGCCCGTGCCGTCGAGGCGACTCTCGGCAGCCGTCGCCCGGCGCTGGCTCGCCCGCTGCGGGGCACGGGT
>MWAR01000393.1 GCA_002068715.1 bacterium ADurb.Bin374 | reverse complement strand
TCCATCGGTGTCGCGCGCCACGCCCAGTTGAACAGGTTCGGCGAGAACAGGTAGAGGCCGACGAAGAACAGCGGCGCCATTACGAAGTTCTCGAGGTCGCTGAGGCCTGGCAGGCGCATTGCGCCTAGCCACGAGTCCTCGATTGCCATCCAGAGCAGCATCGGTGGGAAAAACAGGATGGGAAGCGTCATGCGGGCGCGGAAGAACTCCTCGGGCGTCTGGTCGGGGTCGAAGATCCGGCTCCAGGCGGCTCGGAACGGCACACGCACGATCCAGAGAATGCCGGCGTAGAGGACGATCGAGACGAACATCGGCCACGCTTGGGGAAACGTCCGATACAGGCCGGGCACGAGCCAGGCCGCCGGGTCCGAGACGGCGTGAAGGAGGATGATCCAGCCCGTGACCAGCCAGGAAAACCCCGTCTGCGCCTCGTTGAATCCCGGAAGGCGTCCTTCGCACCGCAGTCGCGTCAGTGCCCCCGGCAGCAGCACGCACGTCCAGGCCCAGGTCAGCAGGAGCCAGCAGGCCGCAGCCGTCAGCGGGAGGAAGGCGGCCGTTCCCGCAAGTTCGGAGGTGCCGTACGCCAGCAGAATCAGGGGCAGAAACGTGGAAAGCATAGGGTGTGCTCAGGCCTCGAACCGTGACGATATGCGGCTCGTCAGGTTTTTCGTTCTTTCTTTTTTGCGGCGGGGAAGAGGATGTTGTTCAGAATGAGACGGTAGCCGGGGCTGTTCTTGTGCAGGTCGAGCTTCGTCGGGCCCTCCCCGACGACGTGGCTGACGTCGGCCGGGTCGTGGCCGCCGAAGAAACAGAAGGTTCCCTTGCCGATATCGCCCCTGATATATTTCACCGATAGGCCGTCGTTGCTTTCGGCCATCACCGTGACGGCGGGCTTCAGCAGACTCTTGCGAAACCCGGTGGTCTGGCCGAAGAAGCCGTCGATGACGCCGCGGTGGTTCTGGGTGAGCATCGTCGGGATCGGGTCGACCTTCGCCGAAAACTCGAACAGCTTGAATGTGCCGGCATCTCCCATGTAGTTGTTCGAAACGTCGATATCGGAAAACTCGTACACCATCGGGTCGGTGATCAGGCTGAAGTTCTGGAACGCGAATGTCTGGCTGAAGTCGAGTTTCGACGCATACAGCGGGTCGGGCGGGTCCCCGTCCAGCTCCGTCGCGACGATGTCGGTGCCGTTTGCCGCAAGCGCGATGTCGAGCGAATCGACGGCCGAACACATGGCGAACAGGAAACCGCCGTCGAGAACGAACTTCTTGATGCCGCGCGCTACGGCCAGCTTGAGCTGGGTCACCTTCGCGAATCCGTATTTCTGCGCGTCGAGCTGGGCCTGCGTCACCTGCTTGCGGTACCAGTCGGCGAACCGGAACGAGCCGTAGAACTTGCCGAACTGGCCCGTGAAATCCTCGTGATGCAGGTGAATCCAGTCGTAGCGCGAAATCGTCCCGTCGAGCACCTGCTTGTCGTAAAACTTCTCGAACGGAATCTCGGCATACGTGAGAACCAGCGTCACGGCGTCGTCCCACGGCTCGGCGTAGTCGGGCGAGTAGACGGCCACCTTCGGCGCCTTCTCGAGCAGAACCCGCTCCATGTTGTCGTCCTCGATCTTCGCGAGGATCTGCATGGCTTCCTCGTCGGGAATCGACGCGGTCCTGACCCCGAGCTCGCGCGCGCGGTTCCGGACGCTGTCGAGATCGTCCATCAGAAACGAGCCGCTCCGGTAGTTGAGCAGCCACTCGACGTCGATTCCTGCCTTGTCGAGAGCGAAATACGCGACCCCGTAGGCCCGCAGATGGTCCGTCTGGTCGTCGTCCATCGGGATCAGCAGCTTCGCCGCCGAAGCCGGCAGGGCGGCGAGAAGGGCCGCCAGCAGGGTGACGGCGAGAATCGGCAACGATTGGAATCGGCGGCGGTGTGCGTGCATCATCTGTCCTCAGCGGCTCCGGCGGAGCAGGTCGGCGATGGCGAGTCTGGCGCGCCGGGAGCGCAGATCGCCCGGGAAACGGTCGACGAACTGTTTCAGAAGCTCCACTTCGCTCGCGACCGGCGTGTTCGAGCGCCTCATCAGCCTCCAGTGAAGCATCAGGAGATCGGGAACCGCCCAGTGGGCAGGGTGGCGGGCGACGAACGAGTTCAGTTTCGACATCAGCGTCGCAGTGTCGGAAGCGGTTTCCGAGAACAGCAGGGCTTTCGCGGCGGCGTCAAGGGCGAGCGGTGTCCCCGACGCGGTGAGGGCGAGGCTCTCCAGGGCGGGAACGGCTTCGGTCGCTTTTCCCGTCAGGGCGAGCCGGTCGGCCTCGAACAGGACCTTCAGCCCGTCCATGCTTCCGGTCGAACCCATCGTGATCAGCAGGGCGAGCCGGAGGCCGTCGTCCATCCAGAGGGATTCCGGGTATTCTTCGGTGAGCTTGCGGAGGGCATCGAGGGCTTTCTGGTAATCACCCGTCTGCGCCTGGAGCCAGGCCGTCTCATACAGCAGCCGGGCCTGCCCCTCGTTCCCTTCGAACAGCGGCTCTTCCGGATCCAGCATGAGGTCCTGGATGGAAACCGAGCCGTTCTCGTCCTGGAAGGCGACGGGAAGCTCCTCGGCATTCGGGCCGCGCGGAGGTGTCTTGCCGCTCACGAAGCCGGAGGCGGTCGCTAGCGCGGCCTCGGCGGCCGGTATCTCATTGCGGGCGGCGCGCAGGCGCATCAGCCACAGGGCCGCGTCGAACGCGGCCGACGGCGCCACCGCCGGGAACGGCGGCTGGAGCGCCTTGTTGAACAGCGTTTCGGCGGCGGCCGTGTCGGAAAACCGCTCGAGCGCCGTGTGACCCAGCGCCACGAACAGGGCCGCCCGCAGCTTCGCATCGGGACCGGGTTCGAGCGCGACGGCGGCGGAGGCCGCGTCGAAGGCCGACTTCACCTGGTCGGCGGAAAGGTCGGGCTGGTCGAGCAGCAGGCGGCACAGTTTGAGCGCCAGCTCCCGGCGTGGGTCGCGGCGAATCAGGTCGAGGCACAGCGTGTGCAGAAATGGCGTCGGCGCCGCGGCGATCCCCTGACGGATGCGCTCATACAGCAGTTCCTCGAAGGGTGTGTCCGCGTCGAGCAGACTGGCGATCTCGGGGATGTCTGACGCCGATTCGCCCCGCATCAGCACCTCGAGCATCGCCTTCTTCAGCGAAAGTGCCCGCGATGTTGCCAGAGACGACTTCAGCTTTTCGCGAAGGTTGAATGTTGAAGACTGATACGTATATAACTTTTCAAATATATCGATCTTGAACATCCCGTTGGCCATCGCCGAGAGATACTCGTCGAGGGCCTCTTCGTGCCGTCCCATCGCTTCGAGCACGCCGGCCCGCTCCTCGGCGAACTGGACCGGGTTGCCGAGCGCCTGGCGGGCCTGGGCGAAGGCTTCGAGCGCCTCGGGATACAGCTTGTGCTCGATCAGCACCTCGGTGAAGAGCTGATAGCCGTCGGGTCTCGGCACGGTCTGGGAGCTGAGATGGCGTCGCCACTCCTCGACGGCTTCCGCCGGCTTGCCAAGCAGGAACAGGCAGTGGCCGGCCGCCTTCGAGGTTTCCCAGTCATTCGGCAGAAGCTGTTCGACCTGACGCAGGGTCTGGAGCGACGCGGCCGGGTCCTTCAGTTCGAGTTCGAGTCGGGCGAGCTTGCGCAGCAGCCCGATGTCGGTGCGCGTTTCCGGTGACTCGCGCAGCATCTTCACCGCCTCTTCGTTTCGGTTGAGGCTCATCAGACAGTCGGTGACGAACTCGAGGTAATCGGCGGCCCGATACCGGGCGCTCCGCTGCTGGATCGCCGACATCAGCCGCTCGACGGTGCCGGTCTTCGTCGCCAGTTTCAGCAGGTCGGCGAACACGTCGCGGCGCGAGGTGCGCTCGAGCAGGTTTTCGAGAAGAAGCTGGGCTTCCTCGGAACGCCCAGTCTGCAGATAGAACTTCGCGAGGTTCTTTCCCAGGTCGACGTCGTTCGGGTTCGCC
>MWAR01000392.1 GCA_002068715.1 bacterium ADurb.Bin374 | reverse complement strand
CCTGCGTCTCCGAGACTGGTGCGCCGCTCGGGACATTTGACGCGCGTCGGGCGTTTGCGGCGCTTGCCGGCGCTCGCGGCGAACTGAAGCTCGAACGTCTCGGGCTCGAGCAGCATGAAGTAGGCTTCGTCGGCCTGAAGCGCGGCGCGGGCGGACTCGATCATCCGGCGCAGCAGTTCGTCCTGGTCGAGGCCCGACGAGAGATCCATCGAGAGGTCCGACAGCCGTGACAGCCGTTCGAAGGTCTGGCCGCTGGCCGCGTCGGAAAACTGCCGGCGGCGGGCGCCGGAACCGGATGCTTCAGACATGTTCGAGATGTTCGCTTTCGAAGGTTTTGACCTGGTTGCGGCCGGCGTCCTTGGCTGCATACAGCGCCGCATCGGCGGCGGCGATCAGGTCGGAGGTCTTGTCGCAGTTCGTAACGAGGGTGCAGGCCACGCCGATCGAGATCGTCACGGGAAGAACCTTCCCGTCGACATGGACCGGGTTCGACTCGACGGCCGACCGGACGCGTTCGGCGAACAGGCGTGCGCCCGCGAGCGGCGTTTCTGGCAGGAGAATGGCGAACTCCTCGCCGCCGTATCGGGCCACGGTATCGATCTGGCTTCGCACGGACCGGATGAACGCCTCGCCGACGTGGATCAGCACTTTGTCGCCGGTGAGATGGCCCCAGGTGTCGTTGAACTTCTTGAAGTGGTCGATGTCGATGATCATCAGCGACAGCGGCTTTTCGTAACGGCGCGAGCGGATGAACTCCTGGTGCAGCGACTCCTGAAAATACCGATGGTTATATAACCCTGTTAATGGATCGGTGAAGGCGAGCTTTTCGGTCCGTTTGTGGATCAGCGCGTTCTTGATGCTGGTGACGAAGATCGCCGTGAACTGGCTCAGCTTGTTGAAATCGGTGCGGGTGAAGGTGATGTTCTCGACGCGCGAGAGGTGGACGAGGCCGGTGATCTTGTCGTTGAGGACGATCGGCATCTGCATCGATTGACCGTATTTTCCCAGGGCCGGGCCGTCGGAGTTCTGGGGATGGAACACCTCGAGGACGGGCACGCGGCCCTTGTCGACGGGCGGGTCGGCGGGATACTCGCCGAACGATGTGACCACTTCGCTCCGCAACTGCCTCAGGTATGCCGGGCCGAGCCTGCGCGACGGCTGGACGATGATTCTGTAGGTCTGCTCGATCTCGTCGAACAGCATGATCGTGAACGTCGTGTACGGGACGAGCCTGTTGAAATGATCGAACGCTTTTCTCAGCACCAGATGCGGGTCGAGCGTCGACGCGAGTTCGGTGCTGATGCTGAGGAAAATCTCGTTTCGCAGCGCGTTCTCCAGCAAGACTTCCTTGTCGATGCGCAGCTGTTCAACCATTTCGGAGCGTTCGAGGGCATTTCCCATCTGGCGCGCGGCGAGCGACAGAAACTTGTAGTGCCGGTGGGCGGCGTCGGGATCGCCGGACCGCGGCGTCCGGATCGCGCACAGGACGAACGAATCGTTCTCGACGTTGAGCAGCGGCAGGCAGAACAGCTCGAGAACCTTTTTTCCCTCGCGGAACGGGAGGGAAACGGGCGGCCGGCCCAGCCGGTCCGTCGGGGCCGTTTTGCGTGAAAGCGCGAGTTCGGTCCGCAGACTCTGGCCGACGGCCGCGGAAAGCCTTTTGAGATGTTCGTTCTCGAACCTCCAGGCGCTGACGATGGTGGGAGGCTGGTCCCCGCCCGAGGCCGGATGCTGGGGCATCGAGAAGCGAATGACGGCCGTGCGGTCGGCTTCGAGGTCACCCGCCAGCTTGCGGAGGGCTTCGGTGAGGGTCGCTTCCAGGGATGCCTCGCGTCCGAGCAGGACTGCGAGATCATACAGCTTCTGGGTCTCCTCGTGGGCCTGCCGGAGCTCCTCGAGAAGGCGGCCTTTTTCGACGAGCGCCGCGACGCTGCCGGTGAGGGCTGTCACCAGTCGCACGTCCTCGTCGGTGAAGCCGGGCAAATCGTCGGAGCAGTTCAGGTTCAGGACGCCGATGACGCGGCGCTGGATGCACAGCGGCAGCGACATGAAGCCGCCCCGCCCCTTCCGGTGTTTCCAGGGGAGGGATTCTTCGGCCGTTTTCCGGTCGGCGACGATGATAGGCGCGTTTTCCCGGAAGACTTTCCCTGCGATTCCCTCGTCGAGCGGCAGGCTCGTGCCCGGCCGGGGACGCATGCCGCCGATGCGGCCGGGGTGCCGCGCCGAAACATACAGCTTCAGGTTCCCCGAGGCCGGGTCGTGGATCATGATCGATCCCGACGATGCGCCGGTGAGCCGGGAAAGCTCGCTCAGAAGCGCCTTGAGAAGTTTCTCGAGGTCGAGTGTTTCCGCCGTTTCGGCTGCAAGGCGCTCATGAAAGGCGATGAGTCTGGACTCCCGCGTTGAAGGTCGTTTCATTGTGTGACTCCGCGATACTCGACAGCCATGATCGTCAGATCGTCGTGTGCGTCCCCGCCTGCCCGCCACTGCTCCGCGGCCCCGAAAAACCGCTCCACGAGGTCCTTGGGTGGGAGCCCGCGGCTCGCCGTGAACAGTTCCTTCGTGCGCTCGAAACCGAACATCTCGTGATTCGGATCATACTCCTCGGGCAGGCCGTCGGTGAAGAACAAAAGCTGGTCGCCGGCCTGCACACGGAAGGGTACCGACTCGAACGTGACGCCGGTTCCGCCGACCGCGAGCGGAAAGCCGCCCTTGCTCTCGAGCTGGACGAGCGATCCGCCGATACGTCCGAGAAGCGGTCCGTGGCCCGCCGAAACCATCTCCGCCGCGCCCGTCGCCGGATCGATCACCACGATCTGCATCGTGACGAAATAATAGTCGCTGATATCCCGACTGAGATACTCGTGCATTCGCTCCATGATCTTTGCCGGCTCTGAGGTCTCGTGGACGACGGTGCGGAGTATGATTCGCGACATCGCCATGATGATGGCGGCCGACATGCCCTTTCCGGACACGTCGCCGATGGCGGCCAGCCAGCGGCCGTCGGGCAGTTTGATGCCGTCGAAGAAGTCGCCGCCGATCTGAATGGCCGGCTCGCTTTTCGCGAACATATCGATCTCGGAAGGCATGTTCGAGAATTTTCTCGGCAGCAGGGCCATCTGCACGTCGCGAGCGTTGTCGAGCTGCTGCTGGAGCAGGTCGTGTTCGTGTTTCGCGTTCGTCAGGTCGATGTTCGTCAGCGCCGCCACGACCAGGTGGGCGATCGATTCGAGCATCTGCTGGTCCTGCTGGTTGAAGGTCAGCCCGTTCGTCTTGTTGTTGACGTTGATGACGCCGAGAACTTTCAGACTGCCGTCGGACCCAGTCGTGATCAGGGGTACCGACAGAAGCGACCGGTTGAAATAATGCTCGAGAGAACGCTTCTTGAACTTCGATTCTGATTCCTCGATGTTGTCGATGCGAAGCGTCTCTCCAGTCTCGGCGACGTAGCCGGAAATGCCCTCGCCGATGGGGATCTGCATCGATCGGACGACATCGGCCCGGATGCCGTAGCTTTTCTTGATAGAGAGCGTCCGGCTGTCGCCGTCGACGGTGAGAAACGAGATGCGTTCGACCTTGAGGAGTCGCTTGATGATGTCGACCATCTCCTCGAGCAGCTTGTCCTGGTTGTCGAGCCGCGCGATCAGTCCCTCGAGCGCCTTGATCGTCTCGAGCTTTTCCTGGTAGTTATAGGCCACCCGGAGAGCCGCGCTGAACCCGTTGAGAAGGAAGTTCAGCAGCTCGAGAATGTCGGCGTTCATCATTCTATTGTCATCGGTATTGTATATGACGACGCCGCCCAGAGACCGCTGATGGAACACATCGTCTCCCGCGGCGGCGACCTGGGGCGTCGGGCTCAGGGGAAAGACGAACCTGATCGTCTGATCCTCGTCTTCGGGACGAACGCGGAACGCCGAACCGTCAGCGATGTAGTTGCGGATG
>MWAR01000391.1 GCA_002068715.1 bacterium ADurb.Bin374 | reverse complement strand
CCTTCATCGTCATCCCGATCATCGTCCAGGAGGAGGTGCTCGGCCTCATCTCCCTGACCGACCGTATCGACGGCCAGGAGCTGACGGAGCGCGAGTTCAACCTTGCGCGTCTCCTGAGCGCCCAACTGGGAATCGCCCTCAAGAATGCCAACCTCTACAAGCTCGGGATCTCCGACGGGCTAACAAAATTATATACAGCTCACTATTTCAAAATGCGGCTCGCCCAGGAAATCTCGCGTTCGAGGCGGGTGAAGTCGCCGCTGTCGCTGATCGTCTTCGACATCGACGGGTTCCGAACGATCAACGGAAACTTCGGCACCGATGCAGGTGATTTCGTGCTGTCCCGCACCGGCAGCCTGATTCGCAGACATATCCGGTTCAACGACATCGCCTGTCGAATTGGCGGCGACAAGTTCGGCATCATCCTCTCCGATACCGGCTTCGATGGAAGCATGACTGTCGCCGAGAAGCTCCGGACGGCGATTCCTGCCCAGAAGCTGACGAACAAGTCCTCCGAGATTCATGTGACTGCGAGCTTCGGTCTTGCGACCTACGACAACGCGATGAGCATGGAACAGTTCGTCGAAACCGTCGAGAAGCTCATCGAGGACGCCCGGAGCAAAGGCGGGAATCACATCGCTACAGGAAATCCGCCGGAAAAGAAGGAATGATGGCCTGAGGGGGCCTTACAGCGGCGGAACGGGCAGAGAACCCGAGGCATCAGGTGGGGACGGCGGATTTTCCAGATACTGGAGCATGGCGAGCGGATCGGCGAGGCCGTTCCCGTAATCGTTGTCCGGGCCAGTCGGGCCGAGATCGCGACTGGTGATGGCCAGTGTCGTGAGGATCGTCTCGATTTCCGTGTCGGGCTTCGACTGGCGGATCTGCGCCCAGATGCCGGCGAAATGCGCCGCTGCCTGGAGGGTTCCCGAACCTTGACGATAGGTGTTGCCGGCGGCAGGGCCCGTAACGGCGAGACCGGGGGCCATGTAGTCGGGCTTGCGGAGCTGGTAGCCATCGACGAAGGCGGGGCCGCATCCGGAGAACGCGGCGCGCGTCTTCCACTGGTCGAGGGCTCCGATTGTCAGTACATCGGGAAGCGCCGCCATGCCGGTGATACGGCTGGGGGTGTTCCCAGCGGGAAGGATCGGAAGAATACCAGCCATTTTGCAGGCTGCAAGCGCATCGCGGATCGCCCGTGGAGCCGCGGTCTGGAAATCGACGGCGAGAAGAACCGCGACGGGACGCGTTCCCTCGATGGGTTCGAGAGCCCATTGAATGGCCGACAGAAGATCGTCGGCGGCGACCTTCCCGCGAGGAAGGGTTGCCAGGGCTATGGAGACGTCAGGGGCGGTGCCGATCGTTTTGTCGTCGGTCTTTCCTGCGAGGAGTCCGAGGGGGTGAAGGAGCATCAGGTCTTCGGTTCCGCGTGCGGGCGCGCCGCCGAACGTTCGTTGGGCGATGATGCGTTCGGCGATCGCCGGGTGATCGAACGGTACGTCGGGGCCGATCACGGCGACCATCACGCCTTTTCCGGTGAGGTTTCGCAGGCGGGAGAGGTCCCAGGAACCGCACATCACGTGATTCCAGGCCGGGGGTGTCAGGTGGGAGGCGGTATCGTCGACGTTGCCCGAAACGGGGACGGCGGTGGAATCGATCGTCTCGAACCGGAGCGAAGGCCACTCGTCGCTCAAGAGATCGACCTGGTCATTCGAAAGCCGTGCAGTGACACCGCGAGCCGACCAGATTTCGCGAGCCTGGGGATCATGTGGGGCGACGATAGAGCGGATAGCCCCGGCGACGCGTCCTCCCTCCTCGCGAATGGCGGCAAAAGCTCTGTCGCGGTCGGGAAGACGGGAAACGCGCTCGGCAACGCTTTCTGCATCGACCGATTCCGTGGTCGTGACGAAACGAAGGGTGGTGCAGAACGCCGGGCCGCTCAGGAGCGACCCGGCAATCAGTGCTGCTATTACCGGCAGAGCCGGAAAACCGAAGCCTCTCACGTAGTGTCCCTCCTCCTTGTACTTCTATCGGCCGGGGACGGGGGGAACCTTACTGCTTCACGTTGGTGACGACTTCTTCACCGGTCGGTTCGTTGATGATCTCGTAGGTCTTGCCGCAGATTTCCCACTCGCCCGTCGACCAGCCGTTCGACTTGGCGCGGAGAAGTTCGAACCAGATCTTGTTCACGTCGAACTTGCGATTGGTGCGGGTGGTGATCGTCTTGATGACCTGGAACGACACCTTGGCGAGCAGGATCGGCTGGCCGTTCATGTGACCTTCGAACTGCTCATGAACCTTCAGGTTCTTGATGACGCCGCCGGAGGCCATGCCTTTGAGGATGTCGAGCAGATCGAGACTGATCGTCAGTTCGGCCTGGAAATTCGTCTGGATCGACTGCTCTTCGGACTGCCAGGTCGAGCCCTTGTTCTCGCGGTCGATTTCGCGGCCCTTGCGGTACTTGTATCCGGGCTCGGTGTAGCCGTAGCCGGGGAAGTATTCGCGGAACTGATCGGGGGAAATCTTCGTCGTGACCTGCTGTACAATCGCCGCTTTCACGACGCCGAGAGACGTCGCCAGCGCGCGGCGCGCCGCCGGATCGAGGGATTTGTAGATATCGCTGATCGCTTCGAGAGAATCGAGATTCTCTTCGAGGGTCGCGAGCAGGAACTTCGCAAGCTCGGAGCTCTGCTTGGCATGGATCTCGAGAGAGTTGTTGTACCGGGCCATGTTCTCATCGGTGGGGTTCTTCGTGTATTCGATGAGGAGTTCCGTCGCGAGCCAATACTGGCGTACGATCTGGAAGGTCTGCGTCTGGAGGTTGAAGTGCTTGTGACCGGGGGCGTATCCGTCGAAAGCCGCAAAACCCGGCACCGCGGATACAAGGGAAAGGACCAGAACCGTTACGATCGTCAACAGATACTTATACATGCTCAATACTCCTTCTGGGATGGTAACGAGTCATCCAGATACAATGATACCCCTGTATCGTCTCCGATACAATCCGCCGGAAGGGTGCAAAACAGGTGCTCTCCCTGAACGGCATGCCATACGTACATGCCGTGCCGGTGCGAGTCGGATGTTACACAAAATATGCAGACGTCTAAAAGATCAGATGACGGCTTCCCAGGCGCCCGACAGGGACAAGGCGACGACGTGGGGATCGCTGGCGGCTCCGTGAACCGGCCTGATCAGAGAGGCCCCGGGATACACGGCCCGGAGAATGCCGTTCAGACGTAGAATGGCGCTCTTGAAGGCTGCCTGGTCGCATTCCGGGTCGAAGGGAAGCCCCCAGGCACTCGTGTACAGCGAGGCGGAATCGACGGGGTTGGGAAAAGCGAGAAACAGCTGAATTAGAATCCTGTGGGGAATCGAGCCGGGCTTTAGAACGGCCGAGCTTCTTCCGAAACGTATCTCACCGGATGGTCCGTCGAAAGTGAACGCATCGGGCCTGCCGGATCTCTTCCAAATGAAATAATCATCGATATGTATCGGGCGCGCCCGTCCGCTTCGTATGAGCGTCACGAACTGCGCCGCGCGGGAAGTTCCGGTTTCACGAAGGTTCAGGAGATGGTCGAAACTCCGTTCGCGCTGACGGAAAGCGGAGAGAAGGTCGGGCGGGGTTTTCCCGATGAGATGCGTGAGGAGAGCGGAAGAGTCGGGGGATTGGATCTCGGCGAGGGGCACGGCATAGATGTACCAGAACGGATCGAATCCGTTCGTTCCGGGATACAGCCGAATGTCTTCGGATACCTGCCGGCCGGAAACGACGGCGGGGTACAAAAGCCCCGCGAGAATGCGGGATTGCCGTGTCTGAACCCGATGCGGCGTCGCAGCCATTTTGCAGAGACTCTGGGAAAGCGTTGCCGCGGCATCGGGCATTCCGAGACGCGCCATGCAGACACCGATGCAGAAAGAGATGTCGCCGAGTTCGGAACTCGAAAGTTCGATGCCCTGTACACTGGAAAACAGAGCCTGGAGCGAGGATAAGGCCCCCCGTACGTCGTCCAGAAGGAGCTGCCGTCGTGCCCAGAGAAGTTCGACCGTGGCGCGAATGCGGGATTCCAGCCGACCGTATGCCGGAAGCATGGACCACCAGGAAACGGCAGCTCCCTGCTTCCCAAGAAGATCGCAGGTCCATCCGAGATAAGCCGCGGCTTCGCAGGCCCCGCCCGCATGGCCGATTTTCTCCATCGACGCATGGACATCCTTGAACAGGCGAAACGCCTTCGTCATGTGGCCCATCGAAAGATGGAGCATGCCGAGGGAAAGACCCGCGGATGCAGCTCTGGGGCGGTTTCCGAGAAGTGAATGGAGTGACACCGCACGCGACAGATACAGGGCCGCACGTCTGGAATTCCCGAGATCGTGCTCAACGAGGCCGAGATTCTCGAGAATGCCGGCCTGTTCCGGGGCAGACCGCGACGACCATGCCGATGACAGGGCTGAGAGGAAATACCGTCGCGCTTCCGTGGGACGTTCGCGGGTGATCATGAGTCGTCCGAGGGCATCGTCCGTCTCCGCGATTTTCGCGGGCAGCTTCGCCGATATGAAGCATTCGCGCGCGAGAGAAAACTCCGCCATCGATTCGGTGAGCCTCCCGGACAGTCTCAGCATATCTCCCGTGGCCAGGGCGAGGTCGCCGAAATCCGCCTCGCCTTCTTCGAGGCCCTCGAAGAAGGATTTGCCGCGGTCGAGGAGCGCGAGCCCCTCGTCGATCCTGTTTTCCCCGGCGGCGATGTTCGCCGCGATGATGAACAGGCGGGACGGAAGCCTGAACTCGGAATTCAGATATCGCCGGACGAGCTTCTGAAGAAGATCGGTTTTGCCGGCGCTGAACAGGAGCCCGCCATGCCGGGAAATGCCCGAAAGAACCTCGTCGTGGAACCCCATCGCGAACGCGACCCTGATGACGGCCTCGGCGATCGCCGGACCGCGCGCGTCGAGGTGTGCCCTGACCCAGTTCAGGACCTCGATCCGCCGCTGTTCGAGAAGGAAGGGACGTCGTTCGACGTGTCTCGTGACGAGTCTTGGAATGGGCTGGCGTTCGAACGCCTCGCGATCGGCGAAAGACGAGAGAAAACCGTGGAACGAAACGTGGGCGGACGGTTGGAGGCTGGCGCGGACAAGCCCGTCGAGCCACTCCGTGTAATCGACATCGTCATTGTTATAGAGAGGAATATATGCCGTTCGTCCGACATACTCGCGAACGGCCGGATGATTCCGGAACGTCAGCCGTTCGAGCGTGTCCGGGGACACCTCGACGGACGGGCGGGGCAGGGGAAGATCGAGCAGGAACGGCGGATACCGGATGAAAAACCG
>MWAR01000390.1 GCA_002068715.1 bacterium ADurb.Bin374 | reverse complement strand
CCGCCGTCGCCGAGATCAAACGCTGCTCCGGAACGCACTACGACCCAGCCGTCGTCGAAGGCTTCCTGGCCGCCTGGCGAGCCGGCGAGATCCGCCCCGAAGCCTCTGCAGTCGCCGCCCCACCCGTCGTCCCGCAGGGTTAACGGATTCTCGGCACATGTCACTCGGCCGGTTTCGGCGTCCCGCTTCGCAGCCGATGATGGATTACGACCTGTTCCAGCGGCTTGTGCGGAACGAGGTCGACAAGATGCCGACGCGGTTTCTGCGCGGGTTGTGCGGGGTTTTTGTCGAGCGGAAGGCTTTCCGCGAATCGGGGAGCCTGACCGGGCTGTATGTGCTCGGCCATTACTATCCGCATTCCCATCTGGCCGGCGGCCCGGCGGTGGTGATCTATTACGGCTCGTTCCGCAGGGTGTTTCGCGGCGCCGACGACCGGAAGATCATTCGTGAGATCTCGAAAACCGTTTCCCACGAACTGCTTCACCACTGGGAATTCCAGTCCGGTATCGACGACCTGGGTGACGAGGACCGCGCCTGGCTCGAAAAATGGCGTCGCTCGGCCGGCCGCCCCTCGCCGAATACCTTCGGCCGCGACTGGCGCGAAGCCTTGCTGTTCCTGGCGCTGGTGATGACAGGCATCATCATCACTGCCTGGCTTGTCAGCCCTTGATGGTTCCGAGGCTAAAACGAAACCGGGGCGTCCTTGCGGACGCCCCGGAGTGTGTTCAGCAATTTATCAGGACAGCTTGCGAACGTTGATCGCCTGGGGACCCTTGGGGCCGGCCTCGACCTCGAACTCGACCTGCTGGCCTTCGTTGAGGGATTTGTAGCCGGAGCCCTGGATCGAGCGATGATGCACGAAGGCATCCTTTTCGCCGTTCTCGCGCTGAATGAAACCGTAACCCTTATCGTTGTTGAACCACTTAACAGTACCGCGCTCCATGTATTTGGAGACCTCCAATAGTATTTTCTCCGAAGCCTAGAACTACATTCCCGCTTACCCACAACTTGGTTCTTGTCCGTGCCGGCCCAAGACCTGTACCGCAACAAAACCGCATCGGAGTCGGGGACGCCCCTCGGAAGTTCCTCCATCTTACCACGCAACAAAAGGGTACGCAAGAGAAATCGCCGTGGGCACGAGGCAAAATTCCCGCAAACCCGCTTCAGAAAAAGAAAAAATACGTTGAAATTTCCGGAGTCGCTCGAAGACGAAAAAGGGGCGGATGCGGTATAGTTGGCAAAGTCATGAGATGTCGCCAACGAATCAATACCCTATGGGAAATCCATTGAAGCAGTCTGAATCACATACCGGCACCTTGGGCAGAGCGTATGTGAAATACGTCACGGCCTCGGCCATCGCCGCGATCGCCTTGCTTCTTTTTTTGGGATTCCCAACCAGAGAAACGCTCGAACAGGCCCAGTCGTTGTTTGCCGGAACGGGGAGTGTCGGAATCCTGTATTACACGGCGCTGTACGTCATCGGAAGCGTTCTTCTCCAGCCCTGTTTTCCCCTGACGCTCGGCGCCGGCTTCCTGTATGGGTTCCCGGCGGGGTTTGCCATCGCTCTTCTCGCTTCGACGCTCGGCGCGGCCGCAGCTTTCCTGACGGCGCGATACCTGGCCCGGGACTGGTTGGCGCGAAGAGCGGAAACGGACGAGCGATTCCGGGCGGTCGACCTCGCCGTGACGCGCGACGGCTGGCGTGTGGTTCTCCTTCTCCGGCTTGCCTCGGTCCTGCCATATAATCTTGTAAACTATACAATCGGCATGAGCGGCATCGGCCTGGGGCATTTCGTCCTGGCGACCTGGATCGGCCGAATCCCGATAACGGCCGTTCACGCATATCTCGGCTCGATTTCCCCGCGCCTTACCTCTCTCGGGGAAACCGTGCAGGCCCTTTCCCCGGCAGAAATCGCCGTCTACGCCCTCGGTTGGCTGGCGACACTCGCCTCGATGGTGTATATCGGCCGCCTCGCCCGCACCGCCCTCGCCGCCAGCGAGTGAGCCCCGGACCCCCATTCTGCCGTAGTATAATATCCAAATGGAGGTTCGCTCATGACTCACTTCGTTCTTCGCCACATTCGAATGTCAATGTTCGTCATCGCCTTGCTCGTGACGCTTGCCTCCCCGGGGTTCGCCGCTCCTGGCGACAACGCCTTTTCGACGGCGTTTCAGCCGGCAGCCGAGGGACATAATCCCGTGAATGCCTATCTTCTGATGCTTGCGTGTTATTACAACTACGAGAACCGCATCAATACCGCAAATTTCGAGGAGTTCAAAAAGAAATACACCGAATTCTTCAAGCCCTGGGGCATGACCGAGTTCGACTATCTCAACGTCCGCCGCCGAAGCGCCGACACGCAGGTCGTCGTCATGTCGAACGCCTCGGTCGCGATCGTCGTGTTCCGCGGCTCGGAAGCCAGTTCCGGCGCATCGTTCAAGCCAGTGAAATTCATCTACGACTGGCTGCTGACCGACTTCAACTTTTTCAAGCACCGGGTCAGGGAGTGGGGCGGCGACGTGAAGGTGCACCGCGGGTTTTTCAATGCCGTCGACGTCGTGTACCCCGAGTTGAAGAAGCTGTGTGAAAAGCATATTGCCGGCGGCGCCAAGCGCCTCTGGATAACCGGCCACAGCCTCGGAGCCGGCTTGGTGCCGATCGCTGCATTCCGCCTCATGAAAGACGGGGTTCCTGTGCATGGCGTGACCAGCTTCGCCGGGCCGCGCGTCGGCAACGAGGCATTTGCTGAAGCCTTCGCAGCCGCGTTCCCGAAGTTTCAGCGGTGGGTGAACGACAGCGACATCGTGACGATGGTGCCGTTCGCCTGGATGAAATACCGCCACGTCTCGAAACCGAACAACCTGTATGCCGACGGAACCGCCGTCGTCGGCGATAAACCCTTCAAGGGCCGCGCGAAGGTTTCCGCCCACACGCCCGGCGTCTACCTGCAGCGATTGTATGGCCAGGTCCCGCCGGAACTGCGCGAGACCGTGCCGGCCCCGCCTGCCTTCGAAAGCGGCAAGGGCCCCGAAGACCCCGAACTCGAACGCGAATTTTCGAAGAAGCGCATCTCCATCATCGACTTCGGAAAGCCCGATATCGAAGACTGACGTTGGAATCGACACGGGCCGTGGCGTATACTGCCGCGGCCCCTTTTGTTTTCGGAAACCGCATACCCGCTGGCGTGGAGGCGCTCGACGATGGAACCGGCCGCTTTCCTGGGCTTTTTGGGAGTTTCGATACTGCTGACGATCGCGCCTGGCCCTGATAATCTGTTCGTGATCACCCAGGGCCTGACCCGTGGAAAAAAGGCCGCCATCGTGACGGCGATGGGCATGTGCTGCGGAAACAGCGTGCATACGCTCGCAGCCGCCCTTGGTATCTCGGCCGTCGTATACGCTTCGGCGTTCGCGTTCGCCCTCGTGAAATATGCAGGAGCCGCATATCTGCTTTACATGGCCGTCTCGACCCTGACCGAAAAACGGGTCGGGGCGGGGAAGGCCGCATCCGGCGAGACGGGCGCGTTCGAGATGTTCCGCCGCGGCTTCATCATGAACGTGCTGAACCCGAAGGTGGCGGTCTTCTTCCTGGCGTTTCTGCCCCAGTTCGTCCAGAAGGGCGACCCGCACCCGGCTCTCACGATGATCTTTCTCGGCTTCGTCTTCGCCGCGCAGGCTGTCGTCATCTTCGGCCTGATCGGTTTCTTCTCGGGAACGATCGGCGGATACGTGCTCGAAAGCCCCCGTCTGTCACGAATCTTCTCATGGATGACGGCCGGCATCCTCGGCGCCTTCGCCATCCGCCTTGCCCTCTCGACACGGTGAAGTATTCACCGCCAAGGCATCAAGGCACGAAGAACGGCAAAATAGGAATTATAAAAGGTGGCTTTGTGTCTGGTATGTTGAAATTCGAACGATTCACCGCGGAGACGCTGAGACGCCGAGGAAAATATCTTAGTACATTTTTTCAATCTCTGCGCCTCTGTGCCTCGGCGGTGAAAAGGTCT
>MWAR01000389.1 GCA_002068715.1 bacterium ADurb.Bin374 | reverse complement strand
TCCACGGCGGGATACGCCAGAGAACCGGCTAGGAACGGGATATCGCTGTCGGCTTTTGCGTAGCGGAGCCGTAGCAGGTTGCCCTTCTCGATATCGGTCAGATCCGAGGCCAGAATGACGAGAACAAACGCGGGAAGGGCCCTGCACTCCTGCCGTTTCAGCGCTTCGATCAGCGGCTGTCCCTGGCCGAGGGCCGAATACAGCGCGTCCATCGCCATGCGGTAGGGCTGCCAGGGCATCGACTGGCGTGAAATGTCCAGCGTTTGCAGGAGCGGGACGCCCGATGCGAGATTGACGCCGAAGAGGCCCATCGACTCGTTCTGAAGCCGCTTTCGTCGTTTCGGCATGAAGACGGCTGTGATGGCTGTGGAGATGTCGATACCCATATTCCTCGTCACCTGTCCGATGAGTGGCCCGAACGCCAGAGGGCCGCATACGGTTTCAGCCCTTTTTCGAGACGCACCGACAGAATTCCTTTCAGGGAAGCGTCGACGAGGCTGGAATCGAGACCGAGCTTTTTCAGCCGCTCGAGCGCCCCGGTCGCGTCGGCGGCATGAAACGTCGCCAGGACGAGATGCCCCGCCTGCCCGGCCTGGAGGGCCTCGCGAAGGCAGGCCGCGTCCCTGATCTCTCCGAGAGCCATGACGTCGGGGTCCTGGCGGAGTAGATGTTTGAACGCGGCATCGAGACTCGCTCCGGTTTCGGAGGAAAGCGCGGATTGGCAGATGCCGGGAACCCGACCTTCGATCGGGTCTTCGATGGTGGCCACCCGGCGCAGCCCCGAAGAATCGTTGTGGGCCAGCTCGGCAAGTGTTGCATACAGCGCCGTGGTTTTCCCGCTGCCGACGGGGCCGGCGATGAGGGCGAGTCCCGGGCCGTCTGCAAGCAGGCTCCGCCATTCCGAGACGGTTTCCGGTAGCCAACCAAGCGCCGGGAGATCGGGAAAAGCGATCGGGCGGATGAACCTGAGCGCGACCCGTTCGCCATCGGCAGCCGGATACACCGAAAGACGCGCTTCGCCGGCAGCGTCGGCCAGGCTGAACGCCCCTTCCTGGGTGATGCCCGTCCGATGCGAATGACAGCCGGCAAGAAATTTCAGTCTCGAGCAAAGTCCCTCGTGAAGGGATTGACGATACGTGCCGGCCTCGATCAGTTCACGCGCGATTCGGACCGTGACGCGAACCTGTCCCGGAAGTGGTTCGAGATGAATGTCCGATGCGTTCGCCTTCACCGCTTGCGCCAGCAGGGTTTCGGCTGCCGCGACGAACGGGCTGCCCCGGAAGCCAAGGCTTTCGTCGATCAGGCTTCCGAGGGCGGCTACGGGCAGATCCACCCGAAGAATCTCGAGATGCCGCTTCGATTCACCGGCAAGACGACGGATGAGGGCCGTGACGTTCTCTGCTTCTCGCGCGTTCGCGGCAGTGAGAGCAATCCTGGTCGGATGGTCGTTTCGCGTGATATCGACCATCACCGAGGCGCCTGAGTGCGTAACGGCCTGAATCTCACGGTATGGAATTCGTTCGTCGCCGGGCTCGCAATGAACGGTGAGCTGCTCGGGCCCGACGGTGAATCCGGAACGCCCCAGGAGCTTTTTCAGGAATCCCGGCTGGAACTCCACCGGAAGAATTCCGAAATCGTCCGGAATCGTTCCGGCCGTTTCGTATTCAACATTCGTCACCATACATCCAATGTAACACACCCGGGGGCCTCTTCGCCGAAAATCAGGCTTTTGCCTTTCAGAAAGGAGAGGACGACAGCCTCGTGAATATCCCTTTTCCTCTTGTATAGACAATGCGATCTTGTTTACATATATTTATATAGAGAGAGGATAATTATATGGATGCAATGACGAATATTCTGCTTCAACGGTATCGTCAACAGGCATCACTGCTGACCGGCCTCAAGGAGACGCTGGCGGTTCAGAAAACCACGCTGAGCGCCGGCACTGCCATGCAGCAAAGTCGGCTTTCGACAAGCATTCTGTCTCTCACCCCGGAACAGCAGTCCCAGGCGGGGTCTCTTTTTGGAACCGCCTTCACCTCCGCCGGTGCGCTCGCTTCCCTTTCAGCCGCTGGAACCCAGGTGAGCCAGTTCGCGAACGCCCTCGGAACGAACGGAGAAGCCCAGGCGGGTCTTCGCGCATTCACAACCGAGTTGACGAAAAACTGGTACAGCACCGAGACCCCCACGATCATGAAAGGGCTCCGCGATATCCAGGAGACCGACACGCGTCTGTTCGCGTCTGCGTTCGCGGCGGCCGGCCAGATTGCGAACGCCGGCGGTAACACCACGTCGTTCATGAAAACCCTCACCGCCCTGAACACGCCCGAACAGCAGTCTGCCTTCGTGGCGTCCGTCTCCGATATCATGAAAACAGAGGGAACGAACGCCAGGCGCACCGAACTCACGGGAAGCGTCATGAACACCATTTCTGAGATCCAGCGCGCCACGCAGGGCGAAGAGGAAAAGAAAGCGATGAACTCGTTCCTCGAAGAGCTTCGCAGCTTCACCACGAACGATGAGCGCTCGCAGTTCATCGAAGTCTTTCACCGCAGAAATCCGTTTATTTTCTATACCTGAACGAATCGCATTCCAATCAAAAACCGCCCGGTTATCCGGGCGGTTTTTGATTGGAATGCGACGAATCGGTCAGGCAGAGTATTTGTCGCGGACGATGCCGACGATTTCGAGGACCGTCGCGGCCGAGCGGGCCATCGCGTCGACGGCGACCCACTCTTCGCGGCTGTGAGCATTTTCAGCGCCGCAGAAGACGTTCGGGCACGGAAGTCCCTTGAAGGTCAGTCTCGCCCCGTCGGTTCCGCCGCGGATCGGCCGGTAGACGATCTCGATGCCGAGCTTCGTCATCGCCGCGCGAGCGATGTCGGCAACGTGGGGATTGTCGACCAGCGCGACCTTCATGTTCCGATAGCTGTCCTTTATTTCGACGTCTACCCGGACTTTCGGGAAGGCCTTGCGGGTCGCCTCGGCCATCTCCTGGATGCGCTGTTTGCGGGCATCGAGTGAATCGAGCTCGAAATCGCGGATCAGAACCTTCACGACTGATACTTCCTCGCTGCCGGTCGAATCATAGGGGTGGAGGTATCCCTCGCGGCCCGCTGTGATCTCGGGTCGGGGTTCCATCGCGAACAGGGACAGGAAATGAGCCATCGCGTACTGCGCGTTGACCATGACGTTTTTCGCGAAGCCGGGGTGGACATTCTTGCCGTGAAAAGTGACGGTCGCCGACGCGGCGTTGAACGTCTCGTCGCTCAGCTCACCCTCCTGCTCGCCGTCGATCGTGTATGCGAACGCGGCCCCGAAGCCGGGAACGTCGAAGCCGTCCGCCCCACGACCGACCTCCTCGTCGGGCGTGAAGCAGATCTTGATCGCGCCGTGCTTGACCTCGGGATGCGCCATCAGGTATTCGACCGCGGCCATGATGGCGGCGACGCCGGCCTTGTCGTCAGCCCCGAGCAGGGTCGTGCCGTCGGACGTGATGATATCGCGACCGATATACTGTTTCAGGCGCGGGTTCTTGTCGGCGCTGATCACGACGTTCGGATCTCCGGGCAGCTTCAGGTCGCCGCCTTTGTATCCCGTATGAACGACGGGATTCACGATCATGCCGGGAACGGCCGGCGACGTGTCGACATGAGCGATGAACCCGACAGCGGGGATCTTCGCGGCGGCCGGGCCATCTATATTTGACGGTATGGTTCCGTACACATAGCACTGATTGTCGAGTCTGACATCCTTCAGTCCGAGGGCTTTCAGTTCTTTTTCGAGCATCTTCGCGAGTTCCCACTGTTCGGGGGTGCTCGGAAGCGTCTCGACATTTTCCTTCGACTGGGTGCCGAGGGCGGCGTAGCGGCAGAACCGCTCTAGAACGGACTTTTTCAGGATTTCACCGTGTGTGTTCGTCATCGTTCACTTCTCCTGGTTCGAAAGCTCGTTGAAACGGTCGGAAATCACGTCGCAGACGCCTTTCAGCAGTTTCGGATCATCGAGGCTGATGCCAAGAAAATCCTTGAGCAGGGCGGTCGCCGGGCGGTCGAAGCCGTTCGAGACCATGGCGACGTATTTCGGCGCGAAACCGGCCGCATCTTCTTTGTACATCGAGTAGTATTTGAGTGCCAGCATGTGGGCCACGACGTAGTTGATGTAGTATCCGGGAACCGACCAGTAGTGGTGCTTACGCATCCAGTGGTAGTCGAGTTCGGGGTGCTTCGCGAAGAAGATATCGTATTGTCTGCCGACATCGGTGCAGGCCTTGTTGAAGCCCTTCTCGTCGGTGATCTCGCCGGTCGCGATGCGGTCGTAGGAGACCATCTCGAACTTGGCGCGCCGGGCGATTTCCCACAGGTACATCATCTCGTTGACCATGTCCCACCGGATGCCCGCCAGAACGGCCGGGTCCTTCACCGTCGCGAGCAGATGGTCGCGCAGCATCCACTCGTTGAACATGGCGAACGATTCGGTCATGAACGAGGGGCCTTCCCCGAACATCAGCGAGCCGTGGCGGTTCTTCACGAGCTGGTAATGAATGACGTGGCCGGCCTCGTGGGCGAGCGTCGACGCGTCGTTCAGAAAGCCCTGGAAGTTATCCATGAAGTAGCCGAAGTTTCCGATGCAGAACGCGCCCTGATCGCGATTCGGGCCGCCGCAGACGTCGAGTTTGCCGTTTTTCGGGTCGAGCAGCTTCTTCACTTCGGTGGCATACTCGGTGCCTAGCGGCTCGAGCGCCTTGTTCAGCGCATCACAGGCCTCGTCGATCGTGAGGCGCAGCGGGGTGGCATCCGAGGGGGTCATTTCCATATCCCAGATGTCGACATCGGCGACGCCCAGGTCTTTCTTCAGGCTCTCGATGCGCCAGTTCTGGTAAGTATGGTAAAGCGGCAGGTTCTCTTCGAGGCGGGCGTAGAACGCGTCGATCTCGGGGCGGCTCATGTACATCCCGAAAA
>MWAR01000388.1 GCA_002068715.1 bacterium ADurb.Bin374 | reverse complement strand
GATGGGGATCATGCTCGAGGCGACGTCGCCATGCGGGGACGAGCGGCAGTCGATTCCCCAGACGATCACGCCGCCTTCGGCGTTCGCGAACCCCGAAAGGGCCTTGCCGAAATTATCGCGATCGTGGTCGGACAGCTTGCGGCCCCGCCCGTTGTCGCTGGAGCGTTTGAAGTCGAGGAACAGTTCTTCCGACTTCCGGTTGTCGATGAACTCCTGTATGCCCGCAAGGCCCTCCGAAACCAGCTTGTCGAAGATCTCGCGCGCTCTGCTGACGCTTCTGATGTCATTCATGTGTTTGCACCTGCAGCGTTGATTCTACCACATGCATGAAAAGATCAATCCGGCTGCCGGAACGGCGGAACATATCCTTTCTTAAAGGTGAAGCTCTGGTGCCGCTTCCGGTAAAATTCCATACCAAGCAGACCGATTTTCGTCTCGATGTGGATCGGAGCACCGTGATTGAGCTTCAGGGCCGTCGTTCGGTCTATGGAGAGAGAGAACCTTTCGCCTTTTTCCAGCCAGGAAGCGACGTCGAGCGTGTAGGTTTCCGATGAGCCTCCGCTCTTTCGCGAAGACAAGCGAGTTTCCCTGATTTCGAGGACGGTTGTGTCGTGACCGACGGTTTTGATGGGAATCAGGCCGTTCACGCATGTGGAGCCAACATACACGAACAGCACGAAGACGACGATCGTCATCAGCACATCGCCGGGTACGATCTGACGGAGTCTGTACAGATCATTCCTGGTGATGGATGTGAGAGAGTATCTCATGTCGCAGGTGGTGGCACACGTCAATGCAAAGTATACGGTATGCAATATGGCAAGGCTGACTCCGGAGAGGAGGAACAACACCGGATACGAGTGAATGAGTTCGAATTTGAACCAGAAGTGATTCAGCAGAAACATGAGAAGGCCGGGAACGACCACCAGCCGGAATAGGACCACATCGGCTCGCTTCATGTTCGTTGCCATTTCGCCCTCTCAGTGAGAATTTTCTTGGAACCGGAGAGCCGGCGTTCCTTGTTCTTGGGCGACGTCCGTTGCCGCGCCATGAATTGAAAACCCGTTTCCATCATATCACAATGCCCGGAAAGGATTCTGCGGTGGACGGAGACAGGGGAAAGCTGGTATCATCCACGTTTCGATATGGATATCTCGTCGTGGACAGTCGTTCTCGGAATCTCGTTCGCGCTTGGATGTGACGCGTTCGCCGTCGGCCTAGCCGTTGGAACGCGCATGCCGGAGCGGAGGGCACGTTTCCGGCTGTGGTTCCATTTCGGGCTGTTCCAGTTCCTCATGACAATGGGCGGGTGGCTGGTCGGTCGCGAAATCATCCCCCTGGTGAAGGACTGGGATCACTGGATCGCCTTCGGCCTTCTTGCGTTCATCGCAGCGCGAATGCTTCGTGAGAGCTTCCAGATGGAAGAAGATGAGAATGGGAACTCCGAAGACGGTGCCGGAACACAGCCCGCACGCAAGGATCTGACGCGCGGCTGGTCGCTCGTCGCCCTCTCGTTCGCGACCAGTTTCGATGCTCTCGGCGTTGGGTTCAGCCTGAGCATGACGGCCCGGTCGCTTTTCTGGGAATCGGTCTGCATCGGGTTCGCCGCCGCCGCCATGACATGGACGGGACTGAGGTTGGGCAGGGTCCTTTCGATCCGGTTCGGAAAACGCGTAGAAACAGTAGGCGCTATTATATTATTCATTATAGCATTCAAACTGCTGTCGATCTGACAGGGTGAAGACACCAGAAGGGGAGTGAACCCATGGCAAACAAGCTCATCATCATCGGCTCCGGGCCGGCCGGTCTCACGGCAGCGATCTACGCCGCGCGCGCGGGGCTCTCGCCCATTGTCATCGAGGGTTTCATGGCCGGCGGCATGCCGGGCGGACAGTTGATGACGACCTCGGAAGTCGAGAATTTTCCAGGATTCCCGACCGGCATCATGGGCCCGGAGCTCATGTCGAAAATGCGCCAGCAGGCCGCGCATTTCAGCACCGCGTTCATCACCGAGGACGTGAGCGAGGTCGATTTCTCGAGGCGCCCATTCACGATCAAAACCTCGTCGAAGACGCTCGAAACTCATACCGTCATCATCGCGACGGGAGCGAGCGCACGAAAGCTCGACCTTCCATCCGTGCAGACGTTCTGGGGCAGGGGCGTTTCCGCCTGCGCGACGTGCGACGGGGCGCTGCCGATGTTCCGCAACCAGGACATCGCCGTCGTCGGCGGCGGCGACACGGCGATCGAGGAGGCGACCTTCCTGACCCGTTTCGCCTCGAAAGTTCTGCTGATCCATCGCCGGAACGAGTTCCGCGCGAGCAAGGCCATGCAGGAGCGCGCGCGGACCCATCCCAAGATCGAGCTGGTTCTCGACTCGGTCGTCGATGCGGTCGTCGGAGACCGGGCAATGACCGGCCTGCGCGTGAAGAACGTTAAGACCGGTGCCGTGTCGGAACGGCCCTGCAAGGGTCTGTTCATGGCGATCGGCCACACCCCCAACACGGCCTTCCTCGGCGGTCAGTTGAAAGCCGACGAAGCGGGTTATCTCGCCGTGCGCCATCCCTCGAGCGCCACATCGGTCGAAGGAGTCTTCGCCTGCGGCGACGTCATCGATCCGCACTATCGGCAGGCGATCGTCGCCGCCGGTTCCGGGTGCGTGGCGGCCCTCGACGCCGAGCGCTACCTCGCGTCGGCCGGTCTTGGCTGATGTTTACAGATTCCTGCATGACAAAAGTCGCTTCGGCATTTCCCTTCGTGTCGCGCCTGTCGAATCACGAGAGGCTCTCGCCCTTCGACGAGATCAGGGCGAACGGGTGGTTTGCCTTCTGCGGTAATCGATAACGGCCGGGATACCGGTCCCGGAAAATCAGAGCCCCCCGGCGCGTTTGCGACGGGGGGCTCTGTCTTGCCTGGCTACTGGTTATTCCTGCTGGGCCTTCAGGAAGCGCTCGCGGTCATCGACCATCTTGCTGACTTCCTTGCGGACATTCTGTTCGAACACGGTCAGGGCCTTGAAATTGTAGAGGATGGTGCGGGTCTCGGAAATCTCATCGAGCGAGGCGATTTGATTGACCTGCTTCGTGACGTTTTCCTGGATCTTTTCCATTTCCTGGACCTTCTTTTCGATGAGGTCCCAGCTGACCGGGTAATGCGGATTGTCGGCGTTCTGGTAGGCCGTGAACACGATGCCCCAGATGTTTGCCCAGCCGGACATGTTGTCGGTGAGCCGCTTGCCGTCGATCGCCCAGGAAGGATTCAGGGCGGCCAGGACAAAAGCCGTGACGACCAGTGCGCGAAGAACCTGTTTCATGAATGTTTCTCCTCTGCGGTGAAGTCGGCAAAGCGAATCGCAAGAGAGATGCCAGCCTGGAAATCCAGAACACACCGCTGTTTTGAAAGGGGGCGATCGGAAAACTGCTCAAAACTTGTCAGGCACGTGACTGATTTCGGGCTCTTTCATGGCAGGCCGGTCCGGTAAAAGGGCGAGCATGAGGGCGAGGAAGATCAGGGCGATGCCGCCGAGCCCCGCCGCGCCGGTGCGTTCCCCGAAGAGGAGCATCGACAGGATCACGCCCGAGACTGGCTGGAGATACAGAATGAACCCCGCGGTGGTCGCCGGAATCATCTTCAGGGCGCTGTTCCAGAGACCGTAGGTGACGACCGAATTCGCGAGTGCGAGAAACAACAGCGTGGCCGCGACTTTTCCGTCCCAGAGGCCGGGGCCTCCCGACAGAATTTCGAGCAGCGCGATGGGTGCCAGCATCACCGCCCCGAGCGTGAATGTATCTCGGCAGACATATATCCATGAATATATCGATAAAATGCGCTTTCCGAGAAGCGTGTAGACAGCCCAGGCGATCTGGGGGACGGTGACGAGGATGATCCCGGCGACGGCCGGTGCTCCAGTGACATCGGAACCCCGCATGTCGCCGCACAGGAGGAACAGGCCGGCGATCGCGATGACCGCCGCGCCGATGTGGCGTTTGCGAAGGGGCTCGAGCCCCCAAGAGGCGGCCAGCAGGACGGTGAACAGGGGCGGGGTGCCGGAAATCACCGAGGAAACGACGCCGGGCGCCCACCGAAGGCCGAGGTTCATCGCCGTGACGAGAACGAACGTGCCCCAGAATGCGAGGTGCCACATCCGGCGCCGGTCTTTCTTTTCGATGCCTTGAAGCGGCAGGGACCGGGAGATAACCATCAGGATCAGCCCGGCGAGGGCAAACCGGGCGAATCCGAACGTGATCGGAGGCACCTGCGCCAGGACATCCTTCGTCAGCGGGTAGGCTGCCCCCCAGATCGACGCTGCAAGCGCCACCTGCACGATTCCACGAACTCCCGATACTGTCGGCATGACTGACACTCTATCTCAGAACCTGCTTCCGAACAAACGGAATTATGGCTGGGGACGGGGCTGAGCGAATACTCGAAAGACACGGCTCGCTTCGATCCATGAATGAGCCGCTGAGGTGCAGAGTCGCAGAGTATGAAACGAGAGGAAACAGAAGAACGACTGTTTTCCTCGGCGCCTCCGCGACTCTGCCATGAATCTTTCGCTTGTTAAGCCTGACGTGGTCCATTGGCGGGCACTGTGGAAAATGGGGCGAAGGTATGATAGGTTGAATCGCATGAAGAAGACCTTGTGCTGGGTTCAGTTGATCGCCATCGTCATTTTGGTGCTGATGGCTCCCTGCACGCATTGCACAGAAGGGTTTTCAGGACGTTTCAATCCCGTGAGTATCGGTGATCTCGGCTCTCATGAAGAGTCGGAAGACCATCATTTCTGCACGTCGATCCATTGCAGCTGTCACGGCATGTTTTGCCCGATTCCCATAACGGTGTTGAGCCTGGAGGATCCGGTCTCGGAATCGTTTGGGTATCTGCCGGCGCCGTGCCTCGAGACTGAATCCGTCACCGAC
>MWAR01000387.1 GCA_002068715.1 bacterium ADurb.Bin374 | reverse complement strand
CCGCCGATGCCGGAGACGAGATCCGCGTGGTCGTCGAAGCCGGCGCCCGTATCATCCGGAGCGATCCGATCAGGCTCGACTAGAGAAGACCGGACCTCAGCGGGAACGCCGCCTGATCAGGCTCTGCTCATTTCTCGCGACTTCGAGACCGCGATTGACGCCGTCGTGGTCCGGGTATTTCTCGTGCAGGCTGGTGAAAATATAGTTCGCTTCATCGAACCAGCCCAGTTCGGTGTAGATCCAGCGATCCTCGCGATTGGCCTTGTCTTCGGTGCAGCAGAACGCCACCCCGAGATCGAACTGGAGCGACGGATCGTCGGGCTTCGCCTCGAGACTCCGTCGGCAGGCCAGAATCTTCTCCAGGTTGGAAATGGCTTCCCCCAGGATCTCGAGTTGCTCGAGGCGCTCGATCGCCAGCGGTTTTCCGCCTTCCCCGCCTGAAGCCGCGAATGCCTCCAGCGCTTCCGCCAGGCTCCTCGTTCCCGTCGTCATCTGCAGCGATGCCGTCTCGGACGCGACGAGCTCCTCATGCAGGTCGCGCGCGTCAACGATCCTCTTGGCCCTGACGTAGCCGAGCAGCAGTGCGCAACTCGTCAGAAAATCCGCCGCATCACCCGAGGCTTTCTCCTCCAGATCCTCGAGCGGCCTGTTGACCTGGTTCTGAATCTCACTCAGCTTTCTGCCCATCGTAATCGCCTCAGCAAAAAAGTTGTTTCATTCTTCAAAAGCGCTGAATGCATTGTAACATTCCCGCCAATTCAACATCCATTGCGCATTCGGAGTGTACGTTGGGCACATCGCGAGCCAAACCCTGTCGCAGGGGCGGAACGTCGGGCTCCCGGATTTCTCCGTTTGATAAAGATATTACCGTGACTTCGTAAATTTCGTTCTCAGAGGCCACCTGTTTAATGTATTATCCACAAGCTCACGAACTTGAACTCGGGTGGTTATCGATGTCGCAGAAGGCGAAAAACACAGGAAAATCCCTGCCGGTGGCGGTTGTCGGGCGGAGCCCCCTGTTTCCCGCCTCGATTTCCCCGAAGGCTTTCTGGCCCGGGCTGCTCGGCCTGAAGGGGCTGATGTCCGGCATGTCCGGCGCTCAGTGGCCGTTCAGCGAGATTTTTACGGCCCAGGACCTGAAGGGTCTCAAATGGTTCGTCATGAAAAGCGGTCTCCTGATGGGACTGCCCGCTGACGGGTTCGAAATCCCTCCCGATGTTCTCAAGGTTCCTGCCGTTTTGTCCGCGGTTTCCCTGTTTTTGGCGAAGCGGGCCCTCGAAGACGTGAAAAGCTTCGGGAAAGGCATCATTCCCGCCGCCAGGGTCCGTGTCGTCATAGAAACACGTGGATTGGCCGGTGCCGGTACTGCCGATACAGACCTGGCAGGGATATTTGCCCGCCATTACAAGTTCGAGGCCTGTCCGATCGAACGACCATCCCCACTTCCGGGCTCCATGGCCTGGGTTGCTGCCGCAGTGAACGAGTTGCAGGCCGGCCGGGCCGACCTTGTCATCGCCGGCAGCGCCGACGGCGTTCATGCGCTCGGCGCCTGGCTGGACACCCGGGACGGCTCATCCGGAAGGGAAACCGCCCGCTATCGCGAAGGGCTCGGAATGATCGCCCTGCGCCGCCTTGCCGATGCGGAGCGCGATGGCGACGAGATCTACGGGATCATCGCCGGCGTCGATGCCAATTCGATTCATTTTGCGGAAAAAGCACCCCCTGCAAAATCTCCTCCCGCGGCGGAAAAGCACGCAGCCCCGCTTGCGGCGGCATCCGAAAGCGGCGTTCGGGGCGAACCCGCCGATCGGATCGAACGGCTGGCGCGGTATTCCCGGCTTCAGATGAAAGATATTGTCGAGGATACAACAGGCTCCTGTCTGAACCTTCCCCTCAACATGCTTCCCGAAGACGGTTCGACCGATGCTTCTCTCGACTGGAAGAAGCTTCGCGCTCGCTGGATCGAGCGGACCGGCTCGCACCGGTTTTTCCACGACCTGATCGGCGCCCTGTGCGGGACGTTCATCAGCCGGGTGGTGGTCAAAAACCCCAAGGCGTTTGCGGCTGTGGCGGATCAGCCGGTAGTTTTCCTGGCCAACCACCAGATCGGCCTCGAATCGCCCCTGTTCATGGCGGTCGCCTATGGCCTGACCGGCTTGCCGATCCAGGCGGTGGCCAAGCCCGACCATGTCAACGCCTGGTTGGCCTTCCTGCTCGAGTTCGCGAAAGACTCGCTCGGGGACAAACATCCATTCCGATTGGTATATTTCGACCGTCAGAATCCCCAGGGACTGATCGACGATCTAAAGAAAGAGGGCCGTCGCGACGCGTCGTTGCTCGTGCATGTCGAGGGCACGCGGGGCCTGACGGCGGATCAGCCCGTGACCCGCATGAGCTCGATCTTCCTGGACATGACCATCGACAAGAAAGTCCCCATCGTTCCCGTGCGGTTCGTCGGCGGCCTGCCGGCTCACGCGATCGACGAGCGGCTCGACTTCCCCTACGACAACGGCAAGCAGGACTACCTCATCGGCGCGCCCATTCTTCCTGAAGAGTTGAAGAAACTTCCCTACGGTCAGCGGCCGAAACACGTGATCGACCTGATCAACAACCTTGGCCCGGGTCGGGGTGAAGACGTGCTCTTGCCCCCCAGCCGGGAGTTCGGCGCCAAAACCCGTTTCTTCATCGAAACCTTCGGCTTTCCGAAGATGCAGGCGATGTTGTTCGCGATTCTTCAGCTGATCGACGAACCCTGCGACGAAACCGCCCTTCTGGTCAATGCCGTCAAATCAGGAAAACTCGACCTCACCAGCCCCGAAATTCCCCCCGTTCTGAAAAAATTCATCGGGCACGTCAAAACAAAGTTCTCCTGAGCTCTTATCAGCCATGCCTCACACAGCCGGGGCCGGTGATGGTGCTGTGACCCCCTCCGAGACGGATGACTTCGAGGCGGGC
>MWAR01000386.1 GCA_002068715.1 bacterium ADurb.Bin374 | reverse complement strand
GCCTCGTCGGATTTCTTGATCAGCGACATCTTGTCGGTGCCGTGCTCGGGGAACGAGGCGATGCCGAGGCTGACGGTGACTCGAAGAACGCTGCCTTCGAGCGAGGGGAATTCGTAGGCCTCGATTGATCTGCGGATGCGCTCCGCAACGCCGAGAGCATTCTGAGCGTCCGTTTCCGGCAGAATCACGGCGAACTCCTCACCGCCATACCGGCACGGCACGTCGATGCTTCGGACCGCCTCACGAAGGACCAGCGCCGAGAGAGACAGCACGCGATCGCCCATCTGGTGGCCGTAGGTGTCGTTGAACTTCTTGAAATGATCTATATCCATCAATATAAGACTGACGCACGAGCCATACCGTTTGGCACGCTTCAGCTCGTTGTCGAGAGCCACCTGGAAATACCGGTGAACGAACAGCTTCGTCAGGCCATCGGTGATCGAAAGCTCGTAGAGCCTCGCCTTTTCTATGGTTAGCGCTATTTGCGAGGCCATCGTTCCGGCGAACGCGACATCGGCGTCGGTGAAACCCTTGTTCCGCTTGTTCACGATGTTCATGACGCCGATCGATCGTTTCTCGACGAGAAGCGGCAGACACATGATGTTGTGAATCGGTGAACCGGATTCACCGGGATAAGGCTTGAAGTTCGGCTCGATCGGATCGTTGTCGAGCAGCATCCTCTGCTCCTCGAACACCTTTCCGGCGACGCCTTCGCCCGGGGCGAACTCGATGCGTTTCGTGACCGGCTCGACGCCCTCGCCGACGGCGACATCGACGACCAGCCGCCCTGTCTCCTCGTTGAACATCAGGACGCTGCCGCGGCCCGCCTCGAGGCCTTCGATGCACTTTTTGAGAATAAGTTGCAGGATCTCCGCGGAACTGCCCGCATAGTTGATCTGCTGGCTGATCTCGTAGAGCGTGGTGACCTCGAAGATCTTCCGCTCGAGAGCCGCGCGATTCTGGGCAAGCTGGCCGGTCATCTCATTGAACGTTCCGGCCAACATCCCGATCTCGTCGCGGGAATCGATGCCCGTGACCCGGTGTGCGAGATTCCCGGCCGCAAGCTCCTGCGTGCCCCGGATGAGTCGGTCGATCGACCTGGTCAGGTATTTCGAGAAGACAAAGCAGACAGCCAGAGTGATTAGGCCGATCAACAGCATGACAATCAGCACGTCGTTCTTCGACTGACGGATGAACCGGCGCAGGACGTCGTTGTTCCGGCTCACGTCCAACACGGCGACGACCGTCGCCGAGGCGTTGGTGATCGGCATGAACGCGCTCATCCACATACCGAAAGCGTCGACATTGCCTGCGGAGTAGGAAGGCTTGGCTTCCTTCCAGGAATCCACGAGTTCCTCGGGCATGTCGAAGATCGGGTAATCCGGGATGAATTCGTCACCCATCTCGGATCCGTCGACGATATGAGTGAAATATTTCCCGTTATATCTGTAGATCGCGCACCAATCGAGGCTGAAGTTCTCGTGCATCGTGCGCATGATCGACTTCATCTCGCGATAATATGGATCGTCCACGGAATGGATCGTCTCCAGCCGTTCGGGATCGACGATACGCCGGGAAACCTCGGCTACGGCCTGAAGTTCCTCGATCATCGATTTCTCGAACTGCTCGAGCGCCGTGCGGAAGACGATATACCCGGCAAGGGCCGCGCTGCAGGCGCCCAGGATACCGAAGATCAGCGACAGCTTCCATTTAAGCTTCATGTGCGTTCTCCATCCATGACGACACGGCTCTCATGGCCGAAGCCGTGTGATCGTGCCACGGTGGTTCCCGTCGAGATCGAAAACGTAGATGGAGGAATTGATAGAATCTGCAACGAACAGCTCGGCAGGCGCGGTCGCGCAGGCGATGCCGAACAGCTCATACAGACCGTTCGAGCCGGACGCGGTCGGCATCGGGATATGCCTCACGAACCGGCCGTCAGCCTCGAACACCGAGACGCGCATGTTGCCCAGCTCGGTACAATAGATGCGGCCGTTCGCATCGCGGGCCGCGTTCTGGGGAAACATCAGCTCGCCCTGCCCCGTGCCCTTCCGGCCGATCGTACGGAGCCAGGCGCCGTTCCGGTCGAACTCGCAGAGCCGGTGATTGTAAGAGTCGACCACGAGGAAACGCCCGTCGCGATCGGTAAGAACATCGCTTGGGCAGTAGAGACGGCCGTCGGCATCGCCGTATTCCCC
This sequence comes from bacterium ADurb.Bin374, assembly GCA_002068715.1. The sequence continues at coordinate 2,058 of MWAR01000386.1, read as the reverse complement.
GATCGACATGCGCAGCGTGCCGTTCCGCTCGAAGACAAGCACCTTGTTCACGCGCAGGTCGGTGACGGCGACGCCGCCATCGGCCAGGGGAAGAACCTGCCGCGGATAGATCAGCGGCCCCTTCTCGGAACGCCATGTCAGAGCGCTGGTGGTCCCGCCGTCGGGACCCATGAAAATGATCTCGGCAACGGCATTCGCCCGCTTTTCCTTGAAATCGAACGTCGCCTTTTCGAGACGGTTGTCGGTAATGACCAGCTCGCCCTGCGTTCCAGGGTTCATCCCCCAGACCGCCTGCTCGGAAGAATACGGAATTTCCCGGACAAGCCGGAATTCACGATCGACGACTAGAATTCGTAAGTTTCTCGAGTCGGAGACGAACAGACGGCTCCCGTCTGGAGACACGGCAATCAGGTTCGGCCGGTTCAGCTCGAGGTTGGTCGCGCCGCAGCCGCAGATCAGGCTGGACACGAGGAAGATCACCGCGAACCCGACGTTCCGGAAGATTCGTTCCCCGTATGTATTCTTCACATGTCGTGAGTTGTCGCTCATGTCTCGAAGTGTACACGCTCCTCGTCTCCCTGCCAAGATTTTCCTCATGTTGGATGTGAGCGTATGGCACAGGAGTTTGATATAGTAGACGTCAGAGTTCTTTATGAGGATATAAGGAGGATCGCATGTATACGGTCGTGTTGCTTCGGCACGGAGAGAGCACCTGGAACAAGGAAAACCGGTTCACGGGCTGGACGGATGTCGATCTGTCCGAGAAGGGCATCGAAGAGGCCCACAAGGCCGGGCGTATCCTGAAGGAAAAGGGGTTCACGTTCGACCTCGCCTACACGTCGGTGCTCAAGCGAGCCATCCGCACGCTCTGGATAACGCTCGACGAGATGGACCTGATGTGGATTCCCGTGCATCGCAGCTGGCGGCTGAACGAGCGGCATTACGGCGCTCTGCAGGGGCTGAACAAGTCGGAAACGGCCGCGAAATACGGGGACAAGCAGGTGCTCATCTGGCGGCGCAGTTACGACACGATGCCGCCGGCGCTCGAGCCGACCGACGAGCGGTTCCCCGGCCACGACCCGCGGTATCGCGGCCTGGCGAAGGCGGATCTGCCGCTCACCGAGAGCCTGAAGGAAACCGTCGCCCGGTTTCTGCCTTACTGGAGCGAAACAATAGCGCCTGTTATTAAATCAGGACAGAAGGTGCTGATAGCCGCCCACGGGAACAGCCTGCGTGCGCTGGTCAAGCACCTCGACAACGTCTCCGAAGCCGAGATCACCGAGCTGAACATCCCGACCGGCATGCCGCTCGTCTACGAGCTCGACGCCCAGCTCAAACCCATCAAACATTATTATATCGGCGACCCCGCCGAGGTCGCCAAAGCCATGGAAGCCGTCGCCAACCAGGGCAAAGCGAAAAAATAACCTCTTCTGCATCTGTAGGGGCGGGTCTGAGACCCGCCCCCGCGTGACACGTCGGATTCAACTTCCGATATCGATGCCGAAGGGTTCGAGGGCGTCGCTCCAGATATCTTTCCAGGCGCCGCGGGCGAGGATGTGGTGGTTGCCGAGCGGCACGCGGCCAAGGGTGTCGGCAACGCCGGGAAGCCGGATCCGAACCTGGGTCCGGCACAGGTCCTCCCGGAACTCGTGCGGGACGACTTCCCCCTCGGCGATGAATACTTTTCCCAGGTCGGGGCCGCCGAGCCGCATCACGGTCATCGTGCCGGGCCGGTAGGTCCCCGAGATGCCCACACCGATTCCCGACTCGAAGTGCGACCGCCATTTTATATTATCAACTATTGATGATGCGACGGTGCAGTGCGCGAACACTACGTCGTCCCCGAGGAAGACCGACGGGTTGGCCATGAACGAAGCCTCCCCGCTCAGAATCCGGTGAACGTGCATCGTGAGGAGTGCCGGCACGTCGCCCTCGCAGCCGGCCGTCACGCCTTCGTCGTTCAGCCTCGAGAGGGCGAGACAGCCCGTCGTTCCGAGTTTCTGCAGCAGATCGAAGCACCGCAGCGTCACGGCGGTCAGGCCATGGGATGCAACCACC
>MWAR01000385.1 GCA_002068715.1 bacterium ADurb.Bin374 | reverse complement strand
ACCGTCGGGTTCTGCGCACCGGTCGGAATCGGATAGTTTTCAACCATGTAGAAGTAGAGTTGTCTGGTATCTAGCGTGCCGGAATAGCGGTCGTTGACATTCTGCTGCGTTGAACGTTTGTTCGGATCGAAGATCGGAATACTGTTTTTGTATGCACCGATGATGTCGAGATACGATTTATCGCCACCCAGGCTCAGAACATCGGGTGGTTTCGGCACGTTGATGACCGCGAGTCTTGCGCGACCGATATCGGGGTCGGTGGATTTTTTCGTGTAAATGGAATAATCGCTGATCGTGCCTTTGGCCGGAGGGGTTGTCCAGGAGGCGACGATGGTGCCGACGCTTCCCATGCCGGCGGTTTGCAATTCCAGCCATCCCTTGGGATCCATGGCGACGTCCCGTTTGTAGACCTGTGTGGCAACGACTTTTTTGCCGACTTCTTTCGGTGGTTCGCCCATCGCGCTGATGCGGAAAATGGATTTCGTGAAATCCTGTTTGAACAGGAGCGACCCCTTCTGGAGCTCGCTTCCGGGGGGCTGAAGCTCATACGTATAGGCGTTGTTGAGAGTCCATTTCGACGTGACTTCCTTCACGGTGAGGTCGACTCCGGGGAATGTCAGGCCGACGAACAGATTTCCGTCGCCGTCAGCCTTGATGTCGTCGATCTTCGCGTCATTGTCGGCGCCGATCTGGGCGAGGATGCTGCTGATCGGGAAGGCGGAGTTTTCGTGTGCGCCTGCTTCGTTTCTGACGAACTTGTAGACCATCTTTTCTTTTTCGTCGAACGCGAAGACAATCCCGCCTTTCTGGTTCCATTGGTTCGAAACCGTGACGGCCGCAATGTTGATGCCTGTCGAGTTTCCGCCTCCGTCCTTGATCCATTTCTTGATGACGGAGTTCCCGAGGCAGTACAGGTAGTCGCTGTTCTCGTCTTTCATCGAGACGCCGAGCCACTGGGTGTCGGGAACCTTGTCATACCCGACGGCATCGCCCTTGAGCACGTAATTCGAGCTGCCTTCCCCGGTCGTGGTGATCGAATAGTTCGCCTTGCCCTCGGGGCGGGAGTAGAAGTAGGTGCGCGAGGTCGCGTTGCCGAGCTTGTCGAGCATCGGCATGAATGCCGAGCTGAAGATCATCTTGTCGGTCTTGACCGCACCGTCACCGGAGGCGCCGCCGCAGCCGTCGAGACAGCCGGCCAGGGTCGCACGCTTGATCTGCATGTCGTAGGTCGTCGCAAAGGGCTTGCCTGACTGCTTCGAGTAGCTCATCGCCGTGATATTCGGTTTCCACTGCTGGAGAGACCAGTCATACTGCGTTCCCGTGACCTTGTCGGCGAAAACCTGGTAGAACCACTGACACCCTTTTTTCCTGTTCCAGCTGGAATACCAGGCACCGTTCGGAATTTCATACCATTTTTTCCCGGTGTGAACACCCAACTGGAGAGCTGCGTTGGAAAACTTCGGCAGGTAGGCATCGGGGTTGTCAGGGGCCGTCGTCTCGACGCCGGGACCGGCGGATTTGATGGGGACACTCCCTTTCACCGTGCGGTTGGCAGGCCCTGTGCGGTAGAGGGGTGTGTTGTGTCCCCAGTAGGCATTGCGGTGGTCATAATGGATGTAGGAGTGGCACCCTTTGTCCGCTTCGGCGATCGTGACGCCGTCGTCGATGACCTGGCGCTTGATCTTGAAATTGTTGCCGATCGCAGTTTTCTTCGGGTCACTCAGCGTGTGGATGTTGCGATACAGGTCGACGGTCATGTCCAGGATGTCGACTTCTCCGACGAGATACTGGGGCTCCTTCAGTTTGAAGATGCCCTCGGGATCGCTCATGCGCCAGATCCCGCGGTAATCGATGTTGCCGGCGGGAAGCTCCGACTCTTTGCCGATGAGGAGATAGGCCTCGCCGTTGCGCTTGTAGCGCGCATCCTGTTCGGCCGCCGTCGCGAGCGACAGGCTGCCGCCGAAAAAGACGAGAAGCATCACCAGAAGGATCCGTTCGCATTTTCGCATATTCATGGGCAACTCCTCGCTTCAGGTTCTTGCTGTCGGACCAGGCAGATGTATCCGTTTACAATGAGACGCATAAAATGTACCGCTCATGGAAAAGCCCTACTCGAGGGCGGCTTTGATGACGGCGGCTCCGATGTTCTGATTGAGTTTATACGATGCAAACAGGGTGGTAAGTACTTCGCCGGTGAGGTCGATTCCCCCACAGACGATGTCTGAATCGATGAAAGAAGACTTTGCCGGCTTGAGAATCCGCGACCCGTGATCTAGCCAGTTCCGCGTCATACTTATGATGTTCTCGTAGTACCCTGCCGTGAAGTCATGGCTTGATCCCACCTCGCGCGTGAAGGGAGTTGTAAAAATTTTCTGATAGCTGAGATCGATTGGCTCTTCCGATTCCCGGGTGGTGCGTACATTCCGGAGGGAGCGTTGAAAACTCGTGTTCAGAACGATTTGAATTCCCCGCCGAGCGGCAACGGACTGGACCACCTGCCGGACTTCTTTCACGATCACGTTGAACCGTGCCTCCGTTTCCTCTGGCGTCGTGTATCCAGGGGTGAGGGAGATCTGCTGCAGGTTTTCGAGTTCTTCCGTCGCGGCGACACACCGTCCGGATGCCGACTGCAGCTTGGCCTGATACGTCGAATCCAGTTGTGCTTTGTCGAGCTCGAACTGTTGCCGTTTCATGCCCGCTGGCCCCGTCGCCAGTTCGACGATGCCTGTCGTGTATCTGTCGCTCAGTTCCGTCACGTCACGGGTGTAATTTCGATGAAGCTCGGTTATTTTCGCTCGCAGAGCCCGGATCTCGTTTTCCAGCTCCTCGACCCGTTGTTTCTGTTCCTGGGAACGCCGTTCAATTTGCTGGGGAAGTTTCGCTTTCGAGGGTTCGACCAGAAAGGCTGATTTTTCCGTGTCATATCCGAACATCGATGGGTGGAGAAGAACGAGGGCGCGAAAATCCACTTTCCCGATGAGCGCGCCGCCCGCACCCTGAGCAAAAGCCGTGAACGGCCACTGCAGGAGGGAAAAACAGACAAACAGGAGGATCGCTTTTCGGTTCACGATCAGGTTCATTGTCGGGCTCCTCGGAAGGAATGAGATATCTAATGGTGAAAAGACGGATGACCAAATAATGGCCGGAAACAAGGATATCAGTTTTCCCCCGGAATCGGGGGTGAAGATGATTCATACTCCGAAATGACGGAAGCGGCGGTCTCGATGATATCCGGGGAAATACGGTATCTCGTGTAAAGTGTTCTCACGACGTCCGCCGTGATGCTTTCTCCGCCATGAACCACGAGAGGCCACGGCTGCAGCGGAAGAAACCGCTGGGTTTCGGGGTGTCCGGTGAGCTGAAGCCAGATGGAAAACCGGTCTTCCTTGGTCTGCGTCTGATTCGTATCTTCGTGATTGGCGGTCAGGGCGTAAAAGACCTGCTGCTCGAGGCCCGAGACACCCCGTCCGAACTCCTTGCCGGTGCGATATGTCAGAGGATACCCGAACGGCACGGGAAAAGTCGAATTCAAAACCACGTCATACCCGTTTTTCGTTGCGATGCCCCTTACGACATCCATGAGCTCGCGATCGATTTCTTGCAGTATTTTTCGGGTTTCCGAGGGGGTGGTGAGCTCGGGGTGTTCGATAGCGAACTCCGTTTCGCTTCGTTCGATGCGGAGTCGACGGGCCTGTTCATCCAGAGCGGCGAGTTGCGTTCTTGCGGCTTCATTGCCCGGTTCCGCATTGGCGGAAGACTGGAACAGAGCCTGTTTTTTTCGCGTGACCTCAGACAATTCGCCATCCAGTTCCTCGAGCCGTTTGTTCAGTTCCTGCGATGACGCGGCGACAGCGGATCGTGCGACGGCTTCGGAGAACGCTTCGCTTGAAAGACCGAGGGGGACTTTGAAAAAACCGAGATTTTGAAAATCGAAAAGAGACATTCTGGGATGAAGGCTTGCCGCAATTCCAAGATTGATTTTCGCCGTTTTTGCTCTGATATCGCTTCCGTGGCAGGGGTAGGCGAAAATCAACAGGATGATGGAAACGAAAAATGTCGTGCAGTGTCTCATCTTTCGTTTTCTCCTTTGTTGAAAAGAATGGGTTCAGAACACGATGGAAACAAAAGCACCGTGTAACAGGAAAAGGATGCGTAGCGGCGGAGGAGATGAACATCATTTTTCATCAGAAAATCATTGAGACCTGCTTCCGGAAAAGCTGGGCATGGAACGGGGAAGCGGGGAAACAGATTCAGGAGTATCGCCGTATGGCCGTGAGGGATCCGAGAGAGAACGTCGGATATGAGGGTGCCGACGTCATCCATGAGGGTCTTGAGGGGAGGAATGCCGCCGCTCGCAAGAAGCTTCGAAAGGCGTTCGAACGCGCTCTGCATGGCGGCGATCTTGGAATCCATCTTCCTGATACGCTCCCAGACAGTCTCGAGCTTCCGTGGATCGGTCTGTGAAAGCAGATCACCTTTGACGATCGCCGATTTCTCCGCTTCGGCCTGCGTGAGACGCTTTTCGAGGTCTGCCAACTCCGCGCGGATCTGCGAGATGTCCTTGCGATCGTCGGGGGTTTTGATGAAGCGTGCCGTCTCGGGGTCGAAGCGCTTCATCAGGGGGTGCTCACGCAACAGCCGTTCGAGATCGGTGCGATGATACTCCTGGGCTATGAGCGTGCCCGGGGAAAAAATGTAAAAAAACAACGACAGATGTAAAAAAAATAATACGTTTTTCATTCCGGGATGGGGGGAATCTCTTTGGATTCCGGCGTGAATTCCGCGCCGGGGCGCCGCTTCAGAACGCCCGACTGGACCAGGGAGTTTATGACGGGAAGATTCTCATACAGATCTTCGATCTTATCGTGAAGGGGAAAGGCTGAGACGGAAAGAATGTTTCCCGGGACCGGATACTCCAGGAACACGAGGGAAATCCAGGCGGTGCCGACCGATTCCTCGGCCCAGGGGGTGTCGGGATGTGGGTGGATCGCCCGGATGCGCTTGGTTTCATACAGAATGAACTGATGACACCGGTTGCCGGAGTTCCTGTCCGAAAACAGGGCGAGTTTCAGGGAATGTCGATCTGAGCCGAGAACGACGGTCGAACCTCCTTCCCTGGCTGCAATGTCGACGAGCCCCTGGCTGGAGGAAACGGGAATCCAGGTTACGATCGGATCGTGGTCCCCGAAGAGCGTCAGCAGGATGCTCAGCACTGTCCCGTAGAATGTCGGCTTGCCGAGCCAGTAGACGGTTCTGATTGATCCGCCTGCGATCAACTCGTGAAGTAGATTCGGTTCGCTCAGGGGCAGGATGGTGATTTCAGGTGAAAAACGCAGGAAAAATCTGAGTTGCCAGTCGTGTATAGCCAGACTGCATGCCGGTGCAGACTGCAGACAGGATACCATCCAGATCAGCAGCAGGGCTTTCTTCATATCCGTTCCAGTCTACCATATTCGAACTCCGGCAGAAAAGAAGCGCAGGTGCGAGCCGGAGCCCGCACCTGCGTGGATGGACGGAACGAAGATCTCAGGCGGTCTGTTCTTCGCTCATTTTGTATAGGACTTGATATGGTTCCTTCCGCTCGACCGTCCGTTCGGTGATGATGACTTTCGAGACATCGTTACTCGAGGGGATGTCATACATCAGGTCGAGCATCATTTCCTCGAAGATGCGCCGCAGGCCGCGTGCACCGGTGTTCTGGCGGATCGCCTTGCGGGCGATCGCCTGGAGGGCGGGCGGGGTGACTTCCAGTTCGACGCCTTCCATGCGGAGGAGGCGCTGGAACTGCTTGGTCAGGGCGTTCTTCGGGGTGGTGAGGATGCGGACGAGGTCTTCCTCGCCGAGCTGGTCGAAGGTGGCGACGATCGGCACGCGGCCGATGAACTCGGGAATCATGCCGAACTTGAGCAGGTCTTCCGGCATGATCTGCGAGAGCAGGTGGCTGATGCGTTTGTCGCGCCGTGCCATCGGCGTGCTTCCGAACCCGAGCGACGTGGTGCGGGTGCGGCCCTCGACGATCTTTTCGATGCCTTCGAAAGAGCCGCCCATCAGGAACAGGATGTCCTTCGTGTTGATCTGGATGAACTCGGAGTGCGGATGCTTGCGGCCACCCTGGGGCGGCACGTGCGCGATCTTGCCTTCGAGCATCTTCAGAAGGGCCTGCTGGACACCCTCGCCCGAGACGTCGCGGGTGATCGACAGGTTCTCGCTCTTGCGGGCGATCTTGTCGATCTCGTCGATGTAGATGATGCCCTTCTCGGCCTTCTGCACGTCGTAGTCGGCGGCGCGCAGAAGGTTGAGAAGAATGCTCTCGACGTCTTCGCCGACGTAGCCGGCTTCCGTGAGGGTCGTGGCGTCGGCGATGCAGAACGGCACGTTCAGCAGCTGCGCCAGGGTTTGTGCGATGTGCGTCTTTCCCGAACCGGTTGGGCCGAGGAACAGGATGTTCGACTTCTGAACCTCGACGTCGTCCTTGCGGACCGGCGACCGGGCGAGACTGATGCGCTTGTAATGGTTGTAGACAGCGACGGCGACGATCTTCTTCGCGCGCTGCTGGCCCACGACATACTGGTCGAGAACGTCGACGATTTCCTTGGGTTTGATGATGCCCTTCAGCTCGTGGGTCTGGTCGTCGTCGACCTCCTCCACGATGATGTCATTGCACAGCCCGATACACTCGTCGCAGATGTAGACTTCGGGGCCTGCAATCAGCTTGCGAACCTGATCCTGGCTCTTTCCGCAGAAAGAACACCGGAACTGGGGGCTCTTAGACAGCATGCGGTTACTCTCCGGCCGATTTGGCGGTTACTGGCTTGCGTTGAACGACTTCGTCGATGATGCCGTATTCCTTGGCTTCCATGGCCGACATGAAGAAGTCACGGTCGGTGTCCTTCTTCACGCGCTTGAGAGGCTGGCCCGAGTGGTGCGCCAGCATGTCGTTGAGCTTTTCCTTGATGCGCAGGATCTCGCCGGCCTGGATCTCGATGTCGCTGGCCTGGCCCTGCGCACCGCCGAGCGGCTGATGGATCATGATGCGCGAGTTGGGGAGGGCGTACCGCTTCCCGGCCGTGCCGGCCGCGAGCAGAACCGCGCCCATGCTGGCCGCCTGGCCGATGCAGATCGTGCTGACGTCGGGCTTGATGTACTGCATCGTGTCGTAGATCGCCAGACCCGCGGTCACGACGCCGCCGGGGCTGTTGATATACACCGATATGTCTTTCTCCGGGTCCTCGGATTCGAGGAAGAGAAGTTCGGCGATGATGAGGTTGGCCATGTGGTCCTCGATCTCGCCGCCGATGAAGATGATGCGGTCCTTGAGAAGACGAGAGTAGATGTCGTACGCGCGTTCGCCACGACTGCTCTGCTCAATGACGATCGGTACCAGCGTCACTGTGCGTTATCCCCCTTGTTGAATTCGGCTTCTTTGACCATATCGTAATGAACCGCGTTGTTCTTTAGCAAAAACTCGCGAATCTGCCGGTCGCGGATCGTATGGCGGAGATTTTCCTCGCCGTCACCCTTGGAAAGGTGCTCCATCAGCTTGTCCACGGTCATGCCGTAATCGGAAGCCCGCTTTTCGACTTCGGCCCGGAAATCGGCATCCGACACTTCGATCGTCTCGCGCTCGCCGATCTCGTCGACGATCAGCATGACCTTCGTCTCGAACTCTGCCTTCTCGCGGAACTCCTCGCGGAACGCCTTGTAATCCTTGTTCGAGCGCTTCAAAAACTCGGCCAGGCTGCTGTTGAACTGGCGCCAGCGGCGGTCGATGTTCGACACGAAGTAGTCGATCGTGCGCTCGACCATGGCGTTCGGCAGATCGACGTGGGTCTTGCCGACGACCTCTTTCAGGATCGCATCGACCGCGCGCTCTTCGCCGTCCTTCACTGAATGCTCTTCGAGGTCCTTGCGGATCTTGGCCTTCAGCTCGTCGAGCGTCGAAAACTCACCGACTTCCTTCGCGAACTCGTCGTTCAGCGCGGGCAGGGTCGGGCGGGAAATGCGTTCGAGCGTCACGGTGACGTCGAGGGTTTTTCCGAAATATTTGGAATCTTTCTCGGCGTCGGTATTGGCTTCATACGTGAAGGTGCGGGTCTCGCCGTTCTTCATGCCCTTCATCGGAAGATACATGCGGTTGTCTTCAGTGAACTTGTGGTAGCCCTTCTCTTCGGACATCTCGGCATCTTCGGCGCCGTCGCAGGAGACGACGATCTTGCCCATGAAATAATCGCCGAACTGGAGTTCGCCGTCTTCGACGGGAACGGTCTTGCTGAACTGCTCGCGGCGCTGCTCGAGCACCTTGCCGATCAGCTCCTCGTCGACCTCGAGACGCTTCACCGTGACGGTGTGGCCGCGATAGCCGATCTCGCCGAGCTTCGGGCGGACGTCGAACGTCGCCTTGAAGGTGAACGGCTGGCCTTCTTTCAGGTTGGACTCTTCGATGGAGAAATCACTGACCGGGTGCAGCTTGGTCTGCCGGATGGCGTCAGGGTAGACCTGGTTGACGAGCTCTTCCTCGACCTGCTCGCGGATCGCGTCGGGGCCGATGAACTTCGCCAAGACGGGGCGCGGGGCCTTGCCGGGGCGGAAGCCGGGGATCTTCACGCTGTGGGCGGCGCGCTGGAAGAAGTGGTTGTAGGCGGCCGAAACCTGCTCTGTGCCCACCTCGACGGTCAAAGCGACCTTGTTGGGGCCGATTTCCTGAACCTGTGTCTTGAGCTGCGTGGACATGGATCTGTAACTCCTTCAAGAGAAATAAAAAAGAGCGGGAGACGGGACTCGAACCCGCGACCTCCTGCTTGGAAGGCAGGAGCTCTACCAACTGAGCTACTCCCGCTTGCATGCTTGCTTTGCGAAGGGCGGGACTTGAACCCGCACGGTGTGAACCACCAGATCCTAAGTCTGGCGCGTCTGCCAGTTCCGCCACCCTCGCACGCTGTTGCGCACGCGCGCTCAACCATATTACCAGAAGAGAACGGAGAAGGCAACCCCCTGCCAAACTTCAGGAAATCAAAACGACCATTACCACAGAAACCACGATGAACACAGAAGTTTCGAGGCGTAGTGGCGCATCGCGATGCGCCCGTGTATTTCCTGTGACATGATGTTTCCCGAAATCCGGGATGAATATCTCGTCATGGCCGAGCCGGGCGGTTCGTGAACCGCCCCTACGGGATGGGGCAATGGACACTGGGGTGTAGGGACGGGTTTGAAACCCGCCCTGCGGCGCACCTGGTATTGATCAGGCGGGCTTTTTCGGGGCGGTTGCGGTGGGCAGGGCTGGCCGGGGAGGTTGGAATGGAAGCGTGAGCCGGAACGTCGAGCCCTTCCCCGGTTCCGATTCGACGCCGGCTTCGCCCTGGTGAACATGGGCGATCTGCCTGACGAGGGCGAGGCCCAGCCCGGTGCCGCCCACGTCGCGGTTGAGGGTGCTTTCGACCCGGAAAAACTTGCTGAACAGCTGTTTCTGGTCTTCCCGTGAAATGCCGGGGCCGTTGTCTGATACGGAAATGGTATACGTGTTGCTATCGTATATGAGTTCGAGGGCGATCTTGCCGCCGTCCGGCGTGTATTTCACGGCATTGCTGAGAAGGTTCAGCATGCTCTGATGAACGAGATCCGAGTCGCAGACGGCCTCCCGGTCGGCGTCGGGAATCCGGATGTCGAAGGCGTGATGCTTCTTTTGAATATCGGCAGATATGACGGTGGCGACCTTCTTCACAAGACCGTGCAGACTTACGGTCACGAACTTGTAGGTTTTGCGTCCGGCCTCCATCTTCGAGAGGTCGAGGATGTCGTTGATCAGGTTCGTCAGCCGCACGGCCTCGTCGAGGACGATCTGCAGGTAGTCCCTGCGGGTCTGCGGATCGTCGGTCTCGTCGTCGAGGAGCATTTCGGTATAGGCCCTGATCGAGGTCAGCGGGGTGCGCAGCTCGTGGCTGACGTTGCTGACGAATTCGGTCTTCATGCGGTCGATCTCACGTTCGAGCGTGATGTCGCGCGTCAGGCCCATGCAGGCGATCACCTCGCCCTGGGCGTTCGTGATGCGTTTTGCGTAGAACGCGATGCGTCGCTTAACTTCGCCCCTGGAATCGGTGACAGTCACCTCGCCACGCCGCGGACGACTGCCGTTCGCCGCTTCGCCCGGATCGATGCTCCCACCGTCGTTCACGGAGGAAAAGCCGGCCGCTCGAAAATGGCGGGCCACTTTTTCCCGAGCCATTCCTCGCGGGTGATCTCGTAATGCGAGCAGTAGGCCGGGTTCAGATACAGGATCGTGTCCTGCTCGTCGAACAGGATGATGCCCTCGTTGGTGTTTTCGAACAGCGCGCGAAGCTTGATGCGCTCGTCCTCGAGGTCGCGCGTTGCCTGCGCCGCGTCGTGGGCCGCCTTCTCGAGCCTGCCCCGCGTCTCCTGCAGTGCTGCGTCGGCGTCGCGCAGCTTGCCCTCGAGAGCTCCGGCGAGCCCCTTGATGCGCTCGGACACGATAGGATAAAAAACGCTATAGAACCCGAAGAACAGGAACCAGGAAAGGACCAGGGAGATGCCCTGTTGGGCGAGCGCGGCCGGCAGATGGGTGATGTGCCCGCCCGAGGCGACCAGCGCCGAGTTGCAGGCCTCCACGAACATGAAAAACGTGAGACCCAGGCCGAGGGCGCCCGCCCACATCGCCCTGCGGCGGATCCCGAGGCCGAGGATGATGAAGCAGGCGCCGATGAGCAGGGGGACGAGGCTCAGCGCGACGGCGCCCGCCGCCGCGGGGCCCGCTCCGACGGCGATCGTGCCCTTGCCTCCGGCGTAGCCCGCATGGATGCTCACCACGAGGCCGATGAAGGGGCCGGCCCCGGCCACGAGGACGAACACCACGCCGAGAATGATCAGGAATGTTCCGAAGTAATCGACCCAGCGGTCGGGGTTGATGTCGGTGAACTTGTCGACGAGCATCCGCCACAGGATCTTCGGCGGTTCGACCCCGGCGCAGAGCCAGCCTATGGCGATGAGCGGCAGAGGGGTCGAGCACCAGCTCAGGACCATGCCGATGCCACCGGTCAGATAGAACAGCCAGCCGAGCTTCTGCCTCGGCGGCAGGCGCTCCTGCCATTCCGGGGTGTGGAGATGCTCGAGAAGCCGTTCGGTGACGATCAGTGCGATGCCGACGCCGATCCAGTTGATGCCGTTGAACACGCCCGGATCATCGAGGGTCGACAGCAGGCGGAACATGCCGTAGGCAAAAGCCGCAAAACCCGCCACGCCCCACCGGGTGTGCGGCTTGAAATCGCGCGTTTCGATAATCAGGGACATGCAAGCGATTCTATCAGGAACCCCGGACGGGGAGAAGGAAATTTTCCACCGCGTCCCGATACCGAATCATGTAATATTGCTCATCTATGAATGAAAAACCTGTTGGTCATGACCGGGCCAACCCCCGATTCCTCTTGTTGAGAAAACTTCTGGTCATAATCGTCATGGCGTTGTTCCCCATCTTCGTCATCCAGGGAACGGCACGGCAGGTCGAGTCGCTCGAGAACGACCGTCTTACAACGAATCTCCTGGCGGAGCAGAACAGATTCCTTACCACCCTCGGCGCCCTGGACGACGATGCGATATGCCTGAAAATCATCCTCAAAAACTATTTTCGGGCGATGAAGGACGCCGTTCCGGCCAGGCGGGAGATGCTGGTCTCGCAGTTCCATCGGCGATATCCCGGGATGGCCGACCTGTTCTTTTTCGATGGAACGAAGCGGCTTGTCCAGGAAATCAGCTCGAAGAGCCG
>MWAR01000384.1 GCA_002068715.1 bacterium ADurb.Bin374 | reverse complement strand
GCAGACTTCAGACGGTGTTGAGATGCCGGTCATACGGGGAATGATCAACCTTCTTTCCCGGCTTTTCCGGCAGGATGAAGCGCATGGCACCCGGAAGGGGTGCCGTTGTCTCGTTTCCGATAGTTCGATTATTGTAAGGAATATGCTATATATAATAGCATGTATATAGAGGAGTTCCATTTATGAAAAAGTGCGCGGCGATCCCTCTGATCCTGCTGATGACACTGTGCTTTCTCCTTGGCGAACCTGGCGCAGCAGATGCGGGCTTGACCTCGGAACAGATGCACGAGCGGGCGGGGAAGGGGATTCTGTTCGGATTGCAACGGATATTCCTGGTGATCAACCAGGCAGGCCAGGGTGAGTTCCAGGTCAAGCTTTCCTCAACCGCCTTTTCTGAAGGGAACACGCGGCTGAAACTCGTCATCGGCGGAAATCTCAACGTCATCGGCTGGACGGCAAAATACTGGATCGCGAAACTCTTTCCGACCGAGATGCCGTTGCCACCCCGCCCTGAATGCAGGGGATTCCTCAAGGTTCATCTGCCCGAAGGGCTTTCGGGAATCGCGGACGCCGCCGTCGTGAATCTTGGGTTCACGGTGACGCTCGAGGTGAAGGTCGATGAATGCATACGGATGATCGGCATGGCTGTCGTCGGCTCGGGTCTGAGCCGTGTCGGCCTGTTCGAATCCGACGCGTTTCTGCAGATTCTGAACCAGATTCCGCAGGCTCAGATCCAGTATGTGACGAAGAAATTCTTCCCGAAACTGTTCAACTTCCTGGCGCGTCGGTCGGCGAAAAAGTTTTTCGATGAGCTGCTTCTCGACGGACAGGTCACCGGGAGCCGCATCATGACGCACATCGGCCTGGGCGAGATCACGGGATTTGCCGTGAACTTCGGCCTCGGTCTTGCCCGCAACGCCGCTGTTGCAGGGGCCCAGGGAGCAGTCGGTGCCAGCGTCGGCGCTGCCGTCTGTTCGTTGCCCATGTTCGGAAATATCGCTCTCGGAGCGGTGCTGGTGGCGATCACCGGGAAGGCGGTCGACAGTCTGCTCGATTTCGGCATGAACGCCTTCGAAGCCGGCATGTACCGCGACCGCTTCGCGAAGATCGAAGGCTGGCTGCTGGGAACCTTCTCACCTGGGGAGAACCAGGCGGAGTGGCTCGAACAGCAGGTCGCCGTCGAGGCCCAGAAAGACGACTACTCCTCGATTCAGCGTCTCATCATCTACATCCAGCGGATTCCCCCGCTCAAACGCGGTTTCTGGGAACCCTTCGTAGCAAAGCTGCGTGTGCCTCTCGAGTTCAGGGCATGCCAGGAAGGCTCCTGGATCGCGCAGAAATACCTGGGAATCCTCGATGTCCTGTTCGTTCAGTGACGAGCCGAAAACGGAGAGGGCGGCCGCTCAGCGCTTGAAACCGGCGAGAATTCGCTCCTTCGAGGCCGAGTAGACGGTGTCGATGGCGTTTCCGGTGCCGCTAGTGATGGCGGTCTTGGCGAAGGTACCCATGAAGTTCTCGATCACGTTGTCGGAGGTGTTCTTGGGCAGAACGGCATTGGTGATGGCCGAATTCACATCGTTCTTGTAATCGTTGATGATGCCGGACTCGACCATGCGGGGGACTTTCGCGATGAGCTTCTTCATTTCGGCGGCGAAGTTCACCCGTCCTTCGGGGTCGTATTTGTAGCGGGCAAGACCGTTCGCATACATCTCGGAGATGAGGACGCCGTTCCATCCGCCGTAGGTATTGAGGGTTTCACGCTCGGCCTGGATGAGGATCTCGGGCATGCGTGCCTCGACGACATCCCACCGGGTGTTTTTCGACTTCATTTCGTAGACCTTCTGATCGACGAGCGCGGCTTTATATTGGGAAGGGCTTATCAGAGCGCGCCTGCCGTCGAGGACCCGGGCTTCGTCTTCCGTGAGTTGTATTTTTCCTGCTTTATAATCCTTGTATTTCTGAAGCGTTTCGTTCAGGGATGTCACTTTCTGGTTGCACTGGGCATACTTGTCGTCGTACGACTTCGCGATCGCCGTGATCGCCTTGTATCGGAGCTGGTCGGCAGGAAGAGCGGCATACTCGGGGTTGTTCGCCTTCAGAATCTCCATCATGGCTTGAACGTGCTTTTCACCACCGGAAAGCTTGCCGAGTTCGAGCATCTGGTTGAGCTTGAGGTCGCGGTCGAACTTCTGAGCGATGTCCTGTTTTGCAGTCATGTTGGCAGGAAGCTGTTCGTTGTTCTGGGCGACGACGCACTGCTGCATCCACTCCTGGCGTGCCGCGGAGACTTTTGAATTGTAGGTCTGAAGGGCTTTTGCGTAGCTGACCGGGTTGCGATACGATCTGAGAATCGGTTTATCCTCGACGAGGGCCTGATACTTTTCATACAGCGTGTTCGCCTTTTTCCAGTCTTCGTTCTGGAGGCGGTAGAGGTCTTCGATTGCGGCCTTGCGGGCCTTGGGGGCGTCGTAGAGGTTGTATTTGAGCGCCTGGACGGAAAGCTGGCCGGCGCGCACGGCGAGATTGTTGGCGGCCGAGTTCAGACCGGCTTCCATGGGCTTGATCGCGTCCTTTTTGGTTTCGAGGCCCGCGATGACGGAGTTGTAATACTCGTATGCGGCGGTTCCCGGAGGATACGCGTTCCGCTCGGCGCGAATCTCGTCGATGTCGGTGTTGATGAACTGTTTTTCGAGCTCCGCACCGGCCATCCCGCTGACGAAGTTTGTGGGGATCGTCGAGACGAGGCTCGACAGAGCCTTTCCCTGTGCCGTGGAACCGAACACCTTCACCGAAAGCCGGTCTGCCCAGCGGCCCTTGTCGTAGGTGTACATCTTGTCGGAGATGACGGAGCCGGCGAATCCTGTGATGACCGAGCTGAGCGCTGCGCGCTTGAGATCTTTCGTGAAGTCTTCGGCCGAGTAGCTTTCGCCCTTCATCGTGTCGATGTCGGTGCGGAGCATGTTGAGTTCAAGGGTCTCGCTTGCGGTCAGAGGTAGGCCGGTCCTCACGTGCGATTCGAGGATCGCGTCGATACGAGCTTCGGCCGATGCGATTTTTTCGGGGTAGTGGAACACGTTTTTCGCCCAGAGGTTTTTGACGGCGCCGCCGACGCTGGATGACACGGCACTGCCGGCGAAACCGATGGCCGCCTGGGTGAGAGCGACGCGGGTGATGGCGGAACCGACGGTGGGACCGACCGTGCCGAACAGGCCGCCCGTCATCAAGTTGAACGGGGCCATCACGGCCTCGACGGCCGCGCTGACCGTGACGTCGCGCCAGATCTTCAGGTCTTCCTTGGGCACGTCGCGATATTTGGCGTTCATACGCTTTTCGTAGGCATACGTCATGACGCCGCCCATCGCCGCGCCGACGACGATGCCGCCGACGATCATCGCGACCGGGGAAAGCGGTGCGAGCAGGGCTGTCGCGAGCATGACGGCGAACGAGGGAACGATTGCCTTGCCGATGTTCCAGGCGATTTTCTCGAGAAGGGGCATCTCTTTCGAGCCCTCTTTCCCGAGGAACTTTTCTTTGAGGGCGGAGAACATCTTCCCGAACCAGCCCTTGGCCGTCTGCGGTTCCGATGTGGTGACAAGGGTGCCGTCGGAAGAGGCTTTCTGTGTCGGGGAAGTGTCTTGCGAAGATGTTTTCGCTGAACCTGGCTTCTGCGTTGTCGATTCCGCAGGTGTTTCAGGGGCGTTGGTCACCTGCGCCCCGCCGCGGGATTGTGTGACGAGACGCTGATACTGGGAATACGCCTCCATGTAGGCGTTGAATTTCGACTGGATCTCGTCGATCGGCGCTCCAGAGGAGACGGCCGACGAATAAGCTTTGTACGTCGACTGGTACCGCTCGTTCGCCGCCTGGAGAGCATCCGGGGTCTGCGCCAGCAACGGCGCATACCCTTGCGCAACGAGCGAAAAAATCAGCAGCCAGACGAGAAATATGCGTGATTTCAGCTTCATCATATTCGCAATTGTACGAATGGCCGGAAGGAGCGTCAAGACCTCTCTGTGATATACTCTCCGTGAATTTGTTCAACCGATCTTCCGAACTATTCACGAATTCATTTCCGGAGTCGATCGACACTATGAAGAATTCCTTGCGCTATCTCCTTGGAAGCGTCCTTCTCGTGACTTCCATCCTCACCTTCGGCTGCGGAGGCGGTGGGGGCGGGGGCGGC
>MWAR01000383.1 GCA_002068715.1 bacterium ADurb.Bin374 | reverse complement strand
CACTCCCCGAGTTCGCCGACCCTGAACGGCAGAAGAAGATCGAAAAACAACGCAGACCTGAACGACGAAGTGCGGATGCCGTTTCGCTCGAAACGTCGGGAAAGCTCTTCCGGCGAAGTGGCGATCGCATCGACGGCCCGTGAAGCCCGGAACCTGATCGGGTCACCGGGAACGGCAACGACCATGCCGGACGCCGCCCGAAGGTCGCGATGCAGGGCAAGGACCGCCTTCTCCAGGTCGCCGCCGAGGTAGTTCTCCGCCCCGCTGACGACGTATTCGACGACGCCTTTTTCCGTCAGCGCCGCCACGGTTTCACGGATCGCCTCGCTCGTGAACATCCGATTTCCAACGAGAGTCGTCGGATCGGAGGGCAGGACGAGGACAGCATCGAATATCCCGGGGTTCGCGCGCAGATATGCCCGCGGATCGGCCACTTCCCACCGGAGGCGCGGATCGGCGGGAGCGAGACCTTCCATGAAAGCCGCGAGGGCGGCGTCGAGATCGACGATATGAATATACTTTATCTTATATTTCAAGCACTCTTCAAGTATGTCCGGAGCGGGAATCCCGACGATCAGGACGGTCGATCCGTCGGCGGAAAGTGGCGTCGGAAGACACGAGAAGAAAGCGTGGATGCGCTGTTCCGCCGCAGGCCGGTCGGGCCAAGTCATCGTGAAGGTGTTGTCCAGGAAGAGCGAATACTGGCCTCCGTAGCTTGAAATCTTCACCGACTGGTAGGCCGTATCGAAACTGCGCACGAGTTCGTATCCGGGGTGGAACCTGTTCCAGAGGTATCCGTCCATGTTCCGCTGAACCGTCGGCAGAACCGGGGATGCGAAGGG
Organism: bacterium ADurb.Bin374; assembly: GCA_002068715.1. The sequence continues at coordinate 1,740 of MWAR01000383.1, read as the reverse complement.
CGCCAGGATGGCGATGACGCCGGCGGCAATGCGGATGTTCCCTTTCAGAACGAGGCAGAGGGCTGAGGAAGACAGGATGAAGCAGGACCACATGAGCACGGCCGGCTCGGTGGCCCCGCCGGCAACGAATGCGAACAGCGTTCCTCCGACCGCTCCCCCGGCGGATTCAAGAGCGAAGAGAAGATCGACCCCTGTTCCCGGGCCGTTTCCGGACGCCCTCATCATCGCGGGCAGAAGAGCGCCGACCGGCATGGAGAGGGGAAAGACCGTGACTGCGATCACGGCGACGACCGGCAGGAACGGCAGGAGTTCGCCGGCGGATGCCGGGAGGAACGTCGCCGTCCCGAAGATGAAACAGAGAAGAGAGAGCGGCGGAGACAGGACGGTTGCAGTAATGACGGTTTGCGGCCCCGGGCGGAGAGCGGCGGCGAGCCGGCCACCGGCGGCGAGCCCCAGCAGCCAGATGGCGAGAAAGGTTCCCAGATGCAGCTCGGTACCGTAAAACTGGCCGAGAATCGTCCTCAGGACGGCGATCTGAGCGATATTCGCCGCCGCGCCGGCAAGGAATACGGCGAAGAACCCGGCCCTTCTCCCGCTCATTCAGCGGTTCTGCGTCGTGCTCGCCGTTGAGACTGGTTTTTCAGCCGGCTTCTGTTCGGGCTTTGCTGAAGCTTTCTGCGGAGGCTTCTGGGCCGGTTTCTGAACCGCAGGAGGAGTGGAGGCCTGTCCGGGTTTTGGAGAAGGTTTCGAAGCGGATTTCGAAGCCGGTTTCGGTTGCGTCGCCTGCGGAGGCTTCGAAGCGGATTTCGCAGACGTTTTTTCCGTCCCGGCGGGAACGGTGAGGTGCGCGCCTTTGCTCGCCATTGCAGCGACCCAGTCGGCCGCGACCGGGTCATGGTTCTTCATCGCGCTTCCGCCGGATGAAATGGCGTCGATACGTGCCGACATCGGCGGCGTTTTTCCCGGGGATGTGAGCTGGATTTCGGGAGCCGCCATCGGAGCCGAAGCGGCCACTCCGCCCAAGTCGTAAACGGGAGGTTCCATGGGTGTTCCCGGTTCGGCGACGGGAGCTGGGAGGGCGGAGAGTTCGCTGTCGGTGAGGGAGCGGCCGCAGAGATAGAGCCCCCATTTTCCCTGTTTTTCGATCTCTTCGATCGAATACTGCGTGATCGAACGTATAGTGTCGCGCGAGGATCGGCGCATCAGCAGATACAGATCGGGGGCGGCCATCGTCCGAAGGAGTTCCTCTCCGAACAGCACCTGCTTCTCCGACTTGGGTTCGAACCGGGTCTCGCGTTTCACGCCCCATGTCGGTATATCGCGACCAGTATAGAATTTTGCCCCTTCCAGGACGTCTTTCGCGAAAAGGATTCTGGCGTTGGCGGGCAGGGCCGCCACCCTCCGGAGGAGTTTCCTGTAGCCTGGCAGAGGGCGTTCCTTCAGAAGGATCTCGTCGCCGTTGATCGTGGGCAGGAGCATCAGCATGATGCCGGGGACGGTTACGCCGAGAACGAGAATGATGCCCTTCACGATGCCGAGGTTCATGAATGTGTAGCCGAAGACGGCCAGGAACATGAAATAGAAAGCGACGAAGAAGGCGACCCGGGCTATTTTCGGGTCGGGCAGGGCACCCATGAAGGACATCGTCATGATCGTGACGCCGAGGAAGGCGAAGAAGATGATCGTCAGCGCCGACTCGAGCTTGTAGGCGAAAGCTTCCTCTCTGTCGTAGCTGAACAG
>MWAR01000382.1 GCA_002068715.1 bacterium ADurb.Bin374 | reverse complement strand
GACGAATGCCTTGAAGGCGCGGCGGGCTTCGACGATGGCGGCGGCGCGGCGGTGTTCGGCGGTTTCGCCTTTCACGATCGGGGCGGAGCCGGTCAGGAGGCCGAAGTTGGCGTTCATGGGGGCGAAATCCTTGGGTTTGTGGCCTTTGAAGGTCACGTAGTTGACGAGGGCACCCAGCATCGTCTGGGGAGGCGGCACGACGGGTTGCTTCTTGAGGCAGATGCGTGCGGCGTTCAGGCCGGCCAGCAGGCCCATTCCCGTCGATTCGGTGTAGCCTTCGACGCCGCAGATCTGGCCCGCGACGAACCAGTCGGGGTGATCCTTCACCTGGAGGGTCGGGGTGAGGAACGCGGGCGAGAATAAATAGCTATTGCGATGCATCTGGCCGAGGCGGGTGAAAACGGCGTTTTTCAGCGCCGGAATCAGCCGGAAAACGCGTTCCTGTTCGCCGTGTTTCAGGTTCGTCTGAAAGCCGACGATGTTGAACATGCTGCCGAGCAGGTTGTCCTGGCGTAGCTGCACGAGGGCCCACGGGCGGCGGCCGGTTCTCGGATCGTTGAACCCGACCGGTTTCATGGGGCCGAATCTCAGGGAATCCGCGCCTGTCGAGGCGATCTCCTCGACGGGCTGGCAGCCGCTGAAGAACTGGCGCCTCGCTTCCTTCTCGAACTCGGGAAGCGGCGTCCGCTCGGCGGCGAGCAGTTGTTTCACGAACTCCTCGTATTCCGCCTTGTTCATGGGGCAGTTGATGTAATCGCCCTGCTCCTCGCCGTCACCGTAGCGATTCGCGACGAACGCGCAGCTCATGTCGACGCTTTCCGAGGAGACGACCGGTGCGATCGCGTCGAAGAAGGCGAGCTTGTCGGCCCCGAACGTCTTCGTCAGCCAGGCCAGCATCTTCGGCGACGTCAGGGGGCCGGTGGCGAGAATCACGATTCCCTCGTCTGGGAATTCAGCGGCTTCGTCGTTGATGAATTCGACGTGGCTGTGACCGGTCATATAGCGGGTGATCTCGCGAGCGAAGGCCTCGCGATCGACCGCCAGCGCGTTTCCGGCCGGCACCCGGTATTTGTAGGCCACGTCGAGAATGTAACTGCTCAGCGCGCGGAGTTCCTCCTTGAGCAGGCCCGAGGCCCGGTCGGGAAGGTTACTGCCGATAGAGTTGCTGCAGACGAGCTCGGCGAGAAGATCCGTCGCATGCGCGCCGGTTGGAACCTTCGGCCGCATCTCGACGAGCTTGACGCGCACGCCCCGCCGGATGAGCTGGAACGCAGCCTCGACACCGGCCAAGCCGGCGCCGATCACGGTCACATTCGGATGGTCATTCTTCCTGGCCACCGGGTCCTCCCTCGTCCTTTTCGGGGATGCGCCTGTAGTCGCACCCTTTCTTCGAGCACTTGATGAACGTGCCCATTTTCTTCGTGGTATGCCAGACCAGCGGCGATCGGCACTCGGGGCAGAGCTCACCCGTCGGCTTCGACCAGGTGGTCAGCATGCAGGTCGGATAGTTGGAACAGCCGTAAAACGTCCGGCGGCCGCCCTTCGCCTTCTTGACGACGACCTTTCCATTGCAGCCGTCGAGCGGGCAGGCAACGCCGATCTCTTGCTGAATGCGCTTCGTCGTCTTACACTCGGGATATTTCGAACAGGCCATGAATCGGCCGAACCGGCCGTTCCGAATCACCATCGGCGAACCGCACGCTTCGCAGACCTGGTCGGTCGGCACGAGATCGGGGCCGGCTTCAGCTTTGAGCTTGTCGAGCGTCTCGCGAAGCTGGAGTTTTCCATGGACCTGGCCGCTCGCGAATAGCAGCATCTCGTCAGGGATGTTCTCGGTGGATTTGCACTCGGGATACCCGGAGCAGGAAAGGAATTTGCCCGTCCGGCCAAGCTTCACGATCATGACTCTGCCGCAGGTCGGACAGGTGCAATCGGTCTCGTACTGGATGCGCTGGAGCTCGGTCTCGGCTTTCTTCAGATCGGTGACGAACGGGCCATAGAACTCGCTCAGGAGCCGCACCCAGTCTTTCCGGCCGTCTTCCACCTCGTCGAGGTTGGCTTCCATGGCGGCGGTGAACTTAGGGTTGATGATGTCGCCGAACTTCGACACGAGCAGCTCGGTCGCGAGGAACGCGGCATCCGACGGACGGAAGCGGCCCTCGACCTTCTTCACGTATCCGCGTTGCTGGATCGTCTCGATGATTGCGGCATAGGTGCTCGGCCGGCCGATGCCCTCTTTTTCGAGGGTTTTGATGAGCATCGACTCGCTGTAGCGCGGCGGCGGCTGCGTGAAATGTTGCTCCGGATCGATTTTCACCAGCATGATCTTCTCGCCCGTGGTGACTTCCGGCAGTTTCTGTCTGGCTTCCCGTCCGGTGTCCTCTTCCGCGCCCGGTTCCGGTGCGGGTGCGTCGGCATCCTCGATCTTCGCTTCGGAGTAGAGCGAAGTGAATCCGTCGAAGGTCATGGTGGTTCCCGATGCCTGGAGCAGGTGTCGGCCGGCTTCGAGGTCGATCGTCACGACGTCGTATTCCGCCTCGGCCATCTGGGAGGCGACGAACCGGCGCCAGATCAGCGTATAGAGCTTCAGCTGCTCCGCGGAAAGGTTCTTCGCCATCTTTTCCGGGGTTCTCCAGATCGAGGTCGGCCGGATCGCCTCGTGGGCATCCTGAGCGCCCTTGCGGGTCTTGAACGCGCGAGGCTTCTCGAGTCCGTAGCGTTCGTGGAAGCTCTTCTCGATATACTCGCGCGCCTCGCTCAACCCTTCGGGGGAAATCCGGACGGAGTCGGTTCGCATGTAGCTGATGAGGCCCACATGGCCTTCGGCGGCGAGTTCGACGCCCTCGTAGAGACGTTGCGCGATCGACATGGTCCGGCGGGAGGTGAAACCGAATTTCTGGGCCGCATCCTGCTGGAGCGTGCTGGTGATGAAAGGCGGAGGGGGCGTCTGCTTTCTCGAACGACGCAGGACGTTCGCGACGCGCAGTCCGGCGGTTTCTATTTCTGAAACTATCTTTTTGGCTTCGGCGCCGTTGCCGACGACGGACTTTTTCCCGTCGGTCTTCGTCAGCTTGACCGTGAACGGGTGTCGGTCCTGCGTGTTCACCCCGGCCTCGATCGTCCAGTATTCCTCGGGTCTGAACGCGAGAATCTCCTTCTCGC
>MWAR01000381.1 GCA_002068715.1 bacterium ADurb.Bin374 | reverse complement strand
AGCTGAAGATGCGCCCGATCGACTACGAGAAGATCGATCTGCACGTCCACTTCCCCGAGGGCGGCATTCCGAAGGATGGACCATCCGCCGGTATCGCTATTGCGACTGCTATATATTCAGCCCTGAATGAAGTTCCCGTAAGCAAGGACGTCGCGATGACGGGTGAGATCACTCTGCGCGGTAAGGTGCTTCCGGTCGGCGGCATCAAGGAAAAACTTCTCGCGGCCCATAGGTATAACATTCACAATATTATCCTGTCGGCCGAGAACGAGAAAGACCTGACCGAGATTCCCGAGGAGATCCGGAATGTCATGAACATCACCCGGGTGAAGGAAGCGTCGGAAGTCCTAAAGCTCGCCCTGCGCGGCGAACCCAAAACCACGCCTCTCGAGTTTCCCGATTCGCCCTTCGGGGGCTCGTCGGGCAAGAAAAAACGGCTGAAGGACCTCGGTCGCGAGAAACACGAAAAGGCGATCGGCAAAACACGCAAGAAGCGGAGTGCAAGGGTATGACCGTCAAAGTCACTTCCGCCGTCTTCAACGCATGCGTGACGAACAAAGATGCGTTGCCGACGGACGGCTTGCCCGTCATCGCCCTCGTCGGCCGCAGCAACGTCGGCAAATCGTCGCTCATCAACACGATTGCCGGCCGCCGGGAACTCGCGAAAACGAGTTCGACCCCCGGGAAAACGCTCACCATCAACTTCTATCAGTTCAACGAGGCGTTCTACATCGTCGACCTTCCCGGCTACGGCTATGCTAAAGCCTCGAAGATCACGAGAGAGCGCATCCAGAAGATGATGGACGAGTTTTTCGAGGCCTGCCCGACGCTCAAGGCCGTCGTGCAGATCATCGATCTGAGGCACGCCCCAAGTTCGCTCGACAAGCAGATGTTCAAGTGGATCCAGGATCAGAACTTCAACTACCTGGCCATCCTCAACAAGGCCGACAAACTTTCGAACCAGCAGCAGATCCGCATGTTTCGACAGATCATGCGCGACCTGCGCACGGATGGCCCCTGCATCGTCTTTTCCGCGCAGACCGGTCAGGGAAAAGACGACGTGCTCGAAGCCTTTGTGCGGCTTGCCGCGGGCGAGGAAATCCAGCGGCCCGTCTCGAAGTCTCGCCGTACCGAACGGACGGGCGACGGCGGCCGACGCCAGCGGCGCGACCGCAAACCCGGCCAGCCTTCCGGGCAGGCCGAGTCCCCGAAACCAGCCTCTGCCGAAGCCCCTCAGGGTGAGCCGGCACAGCCTCCTGCAGCCGGCGAACAGCAGGCCCCGCAGGGGCAAGGGCAGCCCCAGGGCCAGGGCCGGCCCCGCCAGCAGGGACCGCGGCGTGACGGCGGAAATCAGCAGGGGCAGCATCGAAGACGTGATCGAAACCGGAGAAATGCCGGTCAGAAAAACGAGGGGCGAGAGAAAGCCCCACAAGGTCAAAACGATTTGAAACCTGAGGGAGGAGAATCAAAATGAGAAGGATGACGACCGTGGCAACCACCCTGGTGGTAGTGGCACTTCTGGGGCTTTTTCAGCCGTATGATGCATCCGCTGCATCCACGGAACTGCTCGAGGCGTCTCGCCTCGTGAAAACGGCTGACGGGCTGGCCGACACGGCACCCGACGAGGCCGGAAAACTGTATCGAAAGGCGTTCCAGACCGCTCTCTCGCTGACCACCCCACAATCCGGAAAACGGCAGCGGGAAGAAGCGCTCGCCCTCGCCACGCGCTGCATCCATCCCGACCTCTTCCAGGAACTCCGGATCGCGATCGACACCTATCTTTCCCTGTATCCTCGCGGCCGCCATGCGTGCGATGTCCAGATGCGCAAGGCGCTGATCGAATATGCCGACGGGAACGCGGCTGAAGCCGAAGCGGCGCTCGCCTCCGCGAAATCTCTCGCGACCGGCCAGAAGCGCATCAAACTCGAAGCCCTCCAGCTCGACGGCCACCTGTCGGCCCATATGTACCGGTCGGCCGAAACGGCCCTCAACGAGATGCCGACACGCAACCGCACGATCCGCCGCGACAAGAAGCGCTTCAAGAAGGGGGCGGACTTCGTCGCGGAGGCTCTCGATCAGGTCCGAGACGGCAAACTGACCGGCGACAGCGCCATCAACGCCCTGGAAGAGGCCATCGCCGCCGGCTATTTCGGCGCGGCCGCTCCCGCCGCGGAGATGGAGCTCTCGGCGGCGCTCGACCGGAAACAGCCGGCCTATCACCGCTGCGAAGTGAATTTCATGGACCGGATGCGTGAACACCGCCATCACCTCGCTCCGAACCAGCGGCTCGACCGGATGGTCGCGTTCCTGAACGATTATCCCCAGGCCGACGAGGAACTCCGCGGTCGCGCGATGTTCCAGGCCGCAAGCGTGTGCCGGTATGAGCTGAGAGACGCGGCCCGCGCGGCCACGTTCATGGAGAACCTCCAGACGCTCGAAACCTGGAAAGAACGCGTTGCCATCGAACGGCTTCTCGATGTCATGACTCCGGAAAACCTCGACAAGGCCGAGTTTCGCTCCGCCGTCCGCACCCTCGTCATCGATCACGCGAAGTCATTCCCCTATGACAACGGCATTCTGCCGATCGTGACCCTGGATATGCTCACGGAACTCGACGCGCTCAGCGCGACCCTCACCGGTGCAAAGTCCGATCTCGACTCGCTTCTCGAGACGTTCTCCAGCACTCTCACCGTCCGTGGCATACCGATGCAGGCGATCTATCTTGCCGCGTGCGATAACCGCATGCGCGCATGGAATGAGATCGAGAAGGCCGGGAAAACCGTCGACGAGCGCGAAAAAAAGATGATGAACGATATTCTTCGCCCGTTCTTCCTGATGACGTCATCCAGGGACATGCTGCTGGTCTCGGCTCTTGCCCTGTATGAACGGTTCCCCATCAAGGCCATCGACACCCTCCTGGTCTATCTGACCCAGCGGCCGGATTCCCTGAAGTCCCAGCATGCGTTGGCTCTGTTGAGTGATTTGTACAAACAGCATGGCGATTATATCGAAGCCCAGTCCGTCTGGAGCACCCTCCGAAAGTTCTATCCGAAATCGCTCTGGACGAAATAAAGCGGGAGTATCTCATGAAACGGTTTCTTTCCCTGACGGCGATGTTCGTCGCCCTGTCTGTAACCCTGCATGCGGAAGGCCTGTTCGAATACAACGGCCTGTTCCCTTCCGACAGGCCATCAGAGGCAGCGATCAGCAATTACATGCTGATCGACAAGCCCCGACAGGTCGAGTTCGAGATCATCGATCCGGGTGCGAGAACCTTCGACTG
>MWAR01000380.1 GCA_002068715.1 bacterium ADurb.Bin374 | reverse complement strand
ACCGGGGCGTGGCGCAGTTGGTAGCGCATCTGGTTTGGGACCAGAGGGCCGCTGGTTCGAGTCCAGTCGCCCCGACTGTTGTAGGTAACGCGGGAATAGCTCAGTTGGTAGAGCGCCACCTTGCCAAGGTGGATGTCGCGGGTTCAAGTCCCGTTTCCCGCTCTGATCGAAGGCCTTTGGCCGTGAGCGCCTGTAGCTCAGGTGGATAGAGCAACAGCCTTCTAAGCTGTGGGCCAGAGGTTCGAGTCCTCTCAGGCGCGCCGTTGGGTGACCTGATGGGTTTTGGCTACGATGGACAGAGTAGCACAATGGTAGTGCACTAGATTGTGGATCTAGCCGTTGCGGGTTCGAGCCCCGTCTCTGTCCCCACCAAAGTAAGCAGGCGCTTGTAGCTCAATTGGATAGAGCAACGGACTTCGGATCCGTAGGTTGAGGGTTCGAATCCTTCCAGGCGCGTATTCGGGCCGTTAGCTCAGAGGCAGAGCACCTGCCTTTTAAGCAGGGAGTCGTTGGTTCGAGTCCAACACGGCTCATCGTTCAATCCTTGGCAATAACACTTTCGCAAGGAAGTGTTCGGGCCGTTAGCTCAGCTGGTAGAGCAGCTGACTCTTAATCAGCGGGTCGCAGGTTCGAGTCCTGCACGGCCCACCCGCAGATCCCCGGTGTGAAAACACCGGGGATTTGTTTTTTCGCTTCGTAATTGCTATGCTTTTTCCGATAAACCGTGCGAATCCTGAGGTTACGAGGTGGAAGATGCGTGCCAGGCGATTTCTGCAGGCGGCTCTCGCGCTGTTTCTGTTCGCTTCACCGGTGTTTGCCGCCGGGAATGCCAAGCTCCACGTCGACGTCGGCCTGAACCACTTTTACAAGAAGCGGTATCTCGAGGCGTTCAAAGAGTTCCAGTCTGCGGCGGAGATCGACCCCAAAAACGCCGAGGCCCGGTACAACATGGGCCGGGTCTACAAGATCCAGGGCTTTCTCAAGGAGGCGGCGCTCGAGTTCCAGGCCGCGGTCGCTCTCGATCCGAACTATCTCGCCGCGCGCCGCGAACTCGACTCGATCAAAAGCTATCTGCAGCAGGACGTTTCAGCCGCTCTCAAGATCCAGGGCCAGGAAGAAGCTCTCCGCCAGCGTGTGCAGGAGGTCGGAGTCAATACCGCCGAGAAGCGCGCCCAGGAACTCCTCCGGCAGGGGAAGAACGAAGCGGCGCTCCAGGCATTCATCGAGGCCGTTCGAAGCGACCCCTATAACGCCCGTCTGCATAAAATGGTGGGGTTTCTGAGCTTCAAGCAGGGCCAGTACAGTACGGCTCTTTCCGCCTACGAACAGGCGAAACGCCAGGCGCCCGACGACCCCGAGATTGATTATGCCCTCGGCCTGATTCATCTCCGCACCCAGAATTACGAGAAGGCTGCCACCATGATCGAGCGTGCCCTTTCGGCGACGCCCAACATGATAAAGGCGATCTACGCGCTCGGCGAAGCCTACGAGGGCCTTGGCAGATACGAAGACGCGACGTTCCAGTTCCGCAAATGCCTCTCGATCGACCCGAATCTGAAGGAAGCGCAGAACCGGCTCGGCGAGCTTGCTGGCAGACTCAGCTACTCGTATTTCTCCCGCGGCACCTACTACTACCAGCAGGGCGAGTTCGAAAAGGCCGAGGCGCTGCTCTCGCTTGCCCGTCAGTATGGTGCCCTGACTCCCGATCAGCGCCGCCAGGTCGAGGAAATGACAGGCGCCGCCCGCTACTGGATCGGCAAGAAGAAGGCCGAAGACGCTGAAAAGACCGTCCGCCGCGAGGTGAAGGAAGGTTCGTATATCAACAAGGATATCAGGGTGGAGGATGTCACGGGAAATCCCACCGCCTACATCGGCCAGGCCGTCGAGTGGGCCGGAGCGGCCGCCTTCAGCGATGAATACCGGGGCAACGAGCGCTACTTCGTCAATACGAACTCCAGCGTCAACGCCGATTCGAACATGAACTACACGTTCGGCATCGTCTTCCCGAAAAGCCTGCCGAACGATCCCCGGGTGAGCGTGTATTCGAGCATACGGGTCAAGGGAAAGATCATCAAACTCGAAAAGATCATGAACACCTTCACGTCCGTGCAGAGCTCACGGCCCCAGCCGATCGTCGAAGCCTCCGAGGTCTCCTTCTCCCGCGAAAACTACCCAGAAGATTTGAATATTCGCTACTATTGATATTCTGCGGCCGCCCCAAACGCGCCGGGCCGATGTGAAAATCCTCACCGTGTTCCCGTAGGGGCGGGTTTCAAACCCGCCCCCCTACGGACGGTTGCGGCGGAATGAGACGGTTCTCGAGCGGCTGTGGGTGGGATCGGTGTCGTTGCGGGCGAGTTGATATCGTGAGATATCCTCGAGATCGTGGCGCGTGAACCCGTCGGCTTCAAACAGCGCCGGGTTCCACGTGTCGGCATTGCCGCACTCGCCGCCCTCGGCCTCGCCGATGAGAATATACTCGCGAACCGACGGATGCTGACGGATCAGATACGTCCAGTCTCCGATCGGCATCCAGCTCCAGATAACGAGTTCCGGCTCATATTTCTTCAAAGCCCCGATCAGATCCAGCCGCTCGACCGGAAATACCGTCTCGATATTCCACGACCCGTTGTCGGTCGCCACGACGCGAATCTGCCGCGGATGCGCCCCTTTCTCCTTCCGGCGCCGGAAAACCCGATGAATGGCCTCCGACAGATATTTCGCCAGTCGCCCATCCCCAGCCCCGACCTCGAGAACACTCGTATAACCCGTATCCACTACGTACGCCGCCAGCGTATTGACATGCGTGCGATTGAACACCTCGAACACCGGCCGCGTCTTGTGGATGAACAGTTGGTCACGTTCCTTCTGCGACAACGCCCGAAACGCCTGAACGGCCTCTTCATACGAGGGAAAATAGTTTCGTTGCAGGATGGTTTGCGCTGTAAATTGTCCAATGATCATGCTTCTCACAATGTGCATGTATATTGATAAAAACCGCCGGGTGTTTCCACCCGGCGGGAGAAAGAACAGTATATGTTAAGTAATACTATTATTGCTTTTCAAACAACACGGAACCCGAAGGAGACTCCTCCCCGGGGTTGTCTGTTTCAACAGTTCCTGAAAATACTTGCTTGCCGTTTAATTGAAAGATAGAGCCATAAATTACGATTTCATTGTCGCGGCTTTCGGGAGATGTTGCTGAGCGACTTGGTGATTTTGCATAGATGAGGGCAGGAATATGTTCGCCAGCGGCAACAGGAAGATTGCCATCAGCTATCATAAATCCCGTATAATCGGTTGCGCCTTCCGGATCAGTAACATTCGTTATCAGACCAGAGCTATTCACATTGATCAAATCCCCGATAAGAGCCCCTTGGGAACCGATCCAAGTTCCTTGACAAGCTTCAGGATAACTAATTTTCTTAATTGTGCCAGATTCTACAACTTGTTGCGTGCTGATATTTTTTGCACTGTAGGTTCCAGCTGT
>MWAR01000379.1 GCA_002068715.1 bacterium ADurb.Bin374 | reverse complement strand
CCAGACAGCACAGCCCGCAGCGCAGTGCAGGGCCTACATCAGCAGGTGTTCACCTGCGTTGTCGCCACCCAGGATGACATAGTTGACCTTGCGCACATCCATGAGCTGGGTGCCGCCCTGCGTCGTGCAGGCCGAGATCAATACGAATTATATATTGAATGAAACATACAAAACTGCCGGCGCGCTGATGATGAACGGCGTCATGAAGGGGCTCGAGCAGTTCGGCACCGAGGACAAGAGCGAAGGGGTCAGGATCGCCGAACAGTGGCACTGGTTCGGTGACGGCTCGCTTCTCGTGCGCACCAGGACCCCGCGCGGCATCGAGGTCCGGACGGCCGTCGAGAATACCGGCTCCGAGAGCTCCGTCGCAGTGACGGTGGTCGACGCCGACGGCAAGCCGGTCGAGGGCGCCCAGGCGACCTGCTACACCGAGCGCTTCGAGGCGATGGGAACCTGTGCGACCAACGCCGAGGGCAAGGCCGTGGTCGTCGTGCCCGCGACGTCCGGAACAGACGGGTTCCTCACAGTCGTGGGACCGAACCTCGTCCCCGTCGTCGACAAGAAGCTGACTTTCTGAAGTAACCTGCCTTTTCGCCGGACCGGTGTTCGTTGCCGGTCCGGCGAATTTTTTTGCGCGGGCGGCGACCGCCCGCTCTTGCACAGGGGGCTGTAGGCTGGTATCGTGCTTTCTGCCATGGACGAAACATTGACGCGCGATCACGACTCGATTCTGGAAGCGGCCCGGCGTGCTCTGGGTGACGAGGCGGAGGCGATTCGCGCCGTCGCGGCCAGGCTTAACGGCGAGATCCTGCGTGCCGTCGATCTGATTCTGACCTCCCGCGGTCGCTTGATCGTGTCAGGAATGGGAAAATCAGGCCTGGTCGGCAGGAAAATTTCGGCGACGCTTTCCAGCACCGGCACGCCCTCGTTTTTCCTGCACCCGGCCGAAGCGCTTCACGGCGATCTGGGGATGGTGACGGAGCAGGACGTGTTGCTGCTGCTCTCGAACTCCGGCGAGACCGACGAGATCGTGCGGCTGATTCCCTTTTTGCGCCGGATCGGAGCTCGCATCATCGCTCTCGTGGGAAATGTCACCTCGACCATGGCGAAAATGGCCGACGTGGTGCTCGATGCCTCCGTTGCCCGCGAGGCATGTCCGATGAATCTGGCGCCCACCAGTTCGACGACCGTCGCCATGGCGATGGGCGACGCGCTTGCCATCGCCCTGATCGAGGCGCGCGGGTTCCGCGAAAAGGATTTCGCCTACCTGCACCCCTCGGGAAGCCTCGGGCGAAGGTTCCTGACCGTCAGAGACCTGATGCATGCCGGCGAGCGTATTCCGTTCGCCCCTCCGGGAATGCCGCTGAAAGATGCCATTCTCGCGATGTCGCGGGGCGGGTTCGGAGCCCTCGTGATCGCGGATCAGACGGGATGCCTGCTCGGTGTGTTCACCGACGGCGACCTGCGCCGCTACTTCGAGCGCTCGAACGGCGCTCTCGATGTGCCGCTGTCGACCGTCATGACGAAACAGCCCCGCCGCACATCCCCGGATCGCCTCGCCATGGAGGCGCTCAAGACGATGGAGGAAAAATCCATCACCTCGCTTCCGGTCGTGGAGGGCGAGACCGCAAAAGTCGTCGGTTTCCTCCATCTGCACGATATCCTGCGTTCGCGGCTGGTGTGACGCGCCGGTGGCGCATAATATAGTATGCCGTATATTCACGGTCGGCATTGAGCCTTGCGGTCGCGTGTGGTAGAGTGACAATGATTCGCATTTGGCGCATTCACAATGCAAAATGAAGAATATATGTAATCCATGAAAGATATTTCCGGGTTTTTGCGCTCCACCGACGTGAACGAGCGGAAGCAGGCGATCGTACTTCTCACGAAGAAACCGTGCAGAGAGCACCTGGCTATCTGCCAGCAGATGGCGGATAACGATGCGCATGTCGAGGTCAGATTCCTGGCCAAACGCGCTGTGAACATGCTCCAGACGGTGTTGAATCCTGCCGCGACCAGGGCCGTACCTTCTTCGAACGTCAACGAGCAGAAGTTGAAGACGTATCTCTCGGGATCCGAGAAGGAAAAGCTGGGCGTTATCCAATACATCCTGGCCAACAATCTGAAACAGGCGCTGCCCCTCATCATCGAGCATCTAGCCATGGAATCGAACCCGTCCGCCCTTTCCTCCATGATTCTCGCGGTCGGCAGGCTTGGAACCAGTCCGGACGGCCAGCACCTGATCGGGTTCCTCGGACATCAGAACTCCCGCATTCGCGCCAGCGCCGTCGAAGCCCTGGGATTGCTGGGCTCGACGGCTGCTTATCAGCAGGTGCTCGAGCTGTTGAAAGACTCCGATAACCGTGTTCGCGGAAACGCCGTCATAGCGATTCGCAATCTGGGCCCTGCCGATACGGGCAAAGTCATCAGGGAGATGGCGGATTCCGAACTGAGCAGCATGAAGGCGACGGCGGCGTATGTTCTGCGTTTTTTTGTCGAGGAACAAAACCTTCCGACCCTTTTGAAACTGTTATCCTCGAACGACGTCAGTGTCCGGAACACGGCGCTGAAAACGCTCGAAATTTTCCGCGACCGTAACATCGGCAATGCGAAGGCTCTCTTCGGAGCCCTGGGCGACGGTTCGCAATTCAAGAAAGACGTTCTCCCCCCTCTCGAGCCTATCCCGACAAAAGAGGAGGCGGCTCCTGCGCCGGCTCCTCGAGAGCCGAAAACCGTCCCGGCGCCGACTTCCGTCGTTGTTACAGCGCCGGAAGGGCAGTTCGACGGTTCCATGGATCGGCTTCCCGAAAACTATGTGGGTTCTTCCGGCAGGGGGGCTCTGGCTCTTCATCTAAAGCCCTATGGACAGCAAACACCTCCGGATCCCACGCCTGAATGCAGTCTCGACCAGATCCTGGTGTGGGGACGGTCGGTTCAAGCATCGGATCTGCACATCTCTCCCGGAAAGCCGGTCATGTACCGGCAGTTCGGCGTGCTGAGAACCCTTTCGACGCCGGCATTCACCGTCGAGCAGACGATGAATCTTCTCGAATACGGCGGAATCGAAAACGACAAGTTCGAGTGGTTCCGCCGGCATGGCGACCTCGAAACCGTCATTGTCATC
>MWAR01000378.1 GCA_002068715.1 bacterium ADurb.Bin374 | reverse complement strand
CCGGCTCGAGGAGCAGCGCATCGTCGTGCGCCGCGCGAAGCACGGCGAGATGATCCGCTCGCTCGACGGCATCGACCGGAAGCTGACGACCGAGATGCTCGTGATCGCCGACGCGGCCCAACCCGTCGCCATTGCCGGCGTCATGGGCGGCTTCAACACCATGGTGACCGAAACCACGACGAACATCCTGCTCGAAGGCGCCTTCTTCGATCCGATCTCGATCCGCAGGACGTCGAAAGCCCTCGGCCTGATGTCCGATTCGTCGTATCGGTTCGAGCGCGGCACCAACATCGACAACGTGCCGATCGCCCTCAACGAGGCAGCGCGGCTCCTGGGCGAGATCGCCGGCGGCACCGCCGTCGCGGGCATCGTCGACGCGTATCCGGCGCCGGCGCCGCTCAAGCGCGTGATGCTCCGCACCCGGCGCGCCTGCCGCCTGATCGGCGTCGACCTGAAGCCCCAGCAGCTCGAAACCCTGCTGCTGCGCCTGAAGTTCGAGGTCACCCGCGAAGGCGAGACCCTGTGGGTCGGCGTTCCGCCCTACCGGCACGACATCGAGCAGGAGGCGGACCTGATCGAGGAGTGCGCCCGCCTGTTCGGGTACAACAACATCCCCGCGAAACTGCCGGCGACCTCGGCGCCACCGCGCCTGGAAACGCCGATTCAGAGCCTCGTCAAACGCGTTCGCGACCATCTCACGAGCCTCGGCCTCCACGAAACGATGACCTACAGCTTCATTCCGGCCGCCACACCGGCGGAACTGGCCGAATGCGAGCCGCTCAAGCTCCAGAACCCGCTTTCCGAGGAACTGGCCGTCATGCGGACGGGCCTGATGGCCGGCATGATCGACGCCGTCAGACGCAATGTCCTCGCCGACGAGTACGATCTGCAGCTGTTCGAAATGGGCCGCGTCTTCCACCGGGGCGCCGGCGGGATGTCCCAGGAGTCGGACCGGCTGTGCATCGGCCTGTGCGGTTCGGCCAACATGCGCGACTGGCACCGGAGCCGCGAAACGAACGACATTTTCCGGCTCAAGGGGCTGATCGCCTCGATCGGCAGGCTGGCCGGCCAGACCGTCCAGTTCAAGGCGGGAACATCGCCAGCGCTTCACCCATCCAACCAGTTCCAGATCCTCGTATCCGGCAAGGCCGCCGGGCATCTCGGACAGGTCAATCCGACATGGCTCGACAACCGCAAACTTCCGCGCGAGATGTTCTTTGCCGAACTCGATATCGGCCTTCTCGCCGACGCCCCGCGCCAGATGCCGAGGTTCAGGGCGATTCCAGAATTCCCCGCCGTCCGTCGCGATCTGGCCGTTCTGCTTCCGCTCACCGTCCGTCATGACGACGTCATCGGCATCGTGAAATCCGAGGCAGGCCCTCTGCTTGAAGACGTCAGGCTGTTCGACGTGTATCAGGGGAAAGGCCTCGATCCCGACCGCCGTTCACTCGCATTTTCATTGACTTTCCGATCGCCGGAGCGCACTCTTACGGAAGAGGATGTTCAGCCCAGAATCGATGCCGTCGTCGCAAAAATAGCCACGGAGCTGGATGGCCGGCTTCGCGACAAGTGACGTGAGCATCGACAGAGGCATGGGAGGATAACGTATGCATGAGTTGTATACAATATTTCTCGATCAATCCGTGGCTCAGTTCACCACGATGGGCCTGGTATTCTTCATCTCGATCGCCTGGGTATACAGGCTCTGGTCCAACGCTCAGCTTGCACACGTCAAGTTGACGACCGCGGAAAATATTCAGATCTATGGTTTCGGGGTCGTCGCCCTGATCACCGCCATGATCATGTTCGGGTATATCGCCTTTCCCAACAATGCGGAAAACCTGCTCGACATGATCGGGTTGAAATACCCGCTGTTCGCCTTGACCAGTTTCGTTCAGCGGGGAATTCTCTGGGTCATACGGCTGTTCATGTAAGTCCGTCGCAACAAGCCGCCGGCTGTCGGGCAATCCGCAGCCGGCGGCTCTCGTTAAGGGTGTCAGTTCAATCAAGCGAGGATGGAGGATACGATGAAACGAATCTTCATGTTTTGTCTGGTGATTTCCGCGTTCCTATCGGCGATGGGAAGGCCTCTCTGGGCCGACGGCATGATCATCCCGATCGACCCAGAGGATCCGCGGCGCGAGCGCGTCATTTTCCGGCCGCCGATGCCTGAACAGAATTTCACGGTCCCGCTGTCGGTCACGCGGCACCGCGTCACCGTCGAGATCAAGGACATCGCGGCGTCGACGAAGGTTGACCAGGCGTTCTACAACCATGAAAACCGGGTCGTGGAAGGCCTGTATATCTTCCCCCTCCCCGTCGGCGCCTCGATCAGCGGCTTCGCGATGGACATCGAGGGCAAGATGACGAAGGGCGAGCTGCTCGACGCCGACAAGGCCCGTTCCATCTATGAGAACATCGTCCGGCAGATGCGCGACCCGGGCCTTCTCGAGTTTTTCGGCACCGGAATCTTCAAGACCCGCATCTACCCGATCGAACCGCTGAAGGAGAAGCAGGTCAAGATCGAGTATCAGGAAGCGCTTCGCGCGGAGGGGAATCTCGTCAGATACGTGTATCCCCTGAACATCGAGCGGTTTTCCCAGGAACCGATGAAGGACGTCTCGATCGAGATCAAGCTTTCCTCGAAAACCCCGATCACGACGATCTACTCCCCCACCCACTCGATTTCGATCAAGAAGAACGGCGACTATGCCGCGACGATCGGCTTCGAAGCCGACTCGATCCGCCCCGACAAGGATTTCGTGCTCTACTACGCCCTGTCCCAGAAGGATCTGTCGATGTCGTTCCTCGCCAACCGGCCCGACCCGAGCGAGGACGGCAGTTTCATGGTCATGCTGGCCCCGCGCAGCGAGCTTCAGCAGGCCGCGATGCCGGCGATCGACGTAGCGCTCGTGCTCGACACCTCGGGCAGCATGGCCGGCGCGAAGATGGACCAGGCCCGCAAGGCGCTCGAGTTCTGCGTGAACGCGCTCAAGAAGGGCGACCGCTTCAACCTGATCACCTTCTCGACCGATGTCGACGGGTACAAGAACGAACTGATGGAGATGGATGACAAGACACGCGCGGGGGCGCTCGAGTTTATCAAGCGGCTCGAGCCGGTC
>MWAR01000377.1 GCA_002068715.1 bacterium ADurb.Bin374 | reverse complement strand
TGACGAGTAAGAATGGCCGCCCCCCGCTCGCGAAAAAGCCGGCTCCGGTGTCGACAGGACGAAGAAAAACGCCGCCATCACCAGGATGACAATCGTGTCGAGCGCTCGGGATGCGGTTCTTTGCATGAGACCTCCTTTACGCCCGTGACGGTGTCGGGCGCGTTCGCAGAACAGCTGTTTGATATATCTCAAGATAGATGGAAAACGGATCTGGCACAACAAAATGTTGATCGGTCGCGCTGCCGATATGCAGATCATATCAGGAAGAAAATTCGCGCCGGCTTCATCGTCTTGGATGTTTGTTTCTTCCTCGTCAGAACGAGGGTGGTCGCGACTCGGCTGTTATATTATATAAAAAGGTGTAGAAAGAGAGTCGCCCTGGTTGCCTCAAATCTGGCGAATGGCTCAGGATAAATGAGAATACAGAAAAAATATTTGCACGCAGAAACAAATAATGTATTGATATATAATATCAGCATGAATATTGGAATGCCTTTGGTTTCCCGGATGCGGATTTTCTGATCCGTTCCGGCGCTGGAAATAGTGAAAAGGCATGATTGACAGGCGGAAAAAGAGGAGAATATTGTGAGAGGAAGATCCCCAGAAGAGAAAAAGGAGGATTCTCATGAGAAGATCTTTTCCTCGCATTGCCGTTCTGACAACGTTTCCCGTGCTGATGACGATGTTCTTTTCCGGTCAGGTTCAGGCTCAGAATGAACGCGCCGGATACGACATCACGCAGGCACAGCGCCCCTCGACACCGACCGGACCATCGGACATCGGATCTCCCCAATCGCCTGGGGAGCCTTCCGGGATGGAGGGCGCGCAACAACCGAACAGGCCGCCGGACAGTGAAGAGTCGGGGATGTCGCAGGACGTGGAACAATCGCGACATATGCTGTCAGAACTAGAACCGCCGAAGCCGACTGCACCCGGTCTTGTCAAACCCCTCAAGGGGAAGCCCACGCCCGGTGCCGTGACGATGGTCATCGTCAACCGGCTCGACAGGAAAGTCACCCTGAACGGAGTGCTGCAACACATGGCCCGCGGCATAAACCTGGCGAAACCCGTGCAGATCGTAGTTGAACCGGGAGCCACCGTGCGACCTGTCTTCCAGCTCGATGACACGCGCCTGCTCGATAACCACTGCCATTGGAAGATCATGCTTGCCGGCGAAGGGCTGCCTGCCGGAAAAGTGATATCCGGAGCCCTGCAGAAAACGGGCCGTACGATCGAACTCACCCCTTCCGCCCTTGGTTTATCGAAACAACCCGACGGCGGCAAGCGGCCACCAATGCCGAAACCCGACGGCGATAAAAAGCCACCGACCCCGGAACCCGAGGACGAAGCATGGCAAAAAGATCCTCGCAAGCGCCCCGACGGCGACAAGCATCCGCCCACGCCGAAACCCGAAGATGAAGCGTGGCGGAAAGATCCTCACAAACGTCCCGATGGTGACAAGAAGCCGCCGACTCCGGAACCCGAAGATGAAGCATGGCGGAAAGATCCTCACAAGCGTCCGGATGGTGACAAGAAACCGCCGGCTCCGGAGCCTGAGGACGAAGCTTGGCGAAAAGATCCTCACAAACGTCCCGACGGTGGCAAACAGCTGCCCGATCAGGACAAGATCGGTGAGTTGAAAGGCCGCCCGACTCCCGGACCGGTGACGGTCATCATCGTCAACCGCCTCGACACGAAGATCGTCGTGAACTGTTCCCTGAAGCACAAGGCCCGCGGAATGAACCTGGCGAAGCCGATCCAGATCGTCGTGGAGCCCGGGAAATCGGTTCGCCCCGCCTTCCAGCTCGACGATACGCGCCTGGTCGATGAACATGCCCAGTGGGTCTTCTCGGTCGCCGGCGAAGGCATCCCTGCCGGGAAGGAAATGTCCGGCATGCTCCAGAAGAGCGGCCGCACGATCGAAATCACGAACGACGCCTTGAAAATCAAGCCGCTCCGCAAAAGGAAGTGACTTGATTCCGTCGTATATGCTCTGATATTCCGGTGCCGGCCCGAAAAGGGCCGGCACCGTTGCTATTTGTATCGTTATATACAGTTACGTTGAGCGTAGGGCCTCGATGATGCGCAGGTGGGAAGCCTGTCGGGCCGGGTAGTAGCCGAAGAAAATGCCCACCATGGCCGAAACGCCGACGCCCAGCCAGACGGCTTCCGGCGTGACGAAGAACAGCCACGCCTGGTATTTAGCGATTCCCCAGGCACCGCCGATGCCGAGCGCGATGCCAAACGTGCCGCCGACGAGGCAGAGCAGAAGCGATTCGATGAGAAACTGGGTCCGGATGTCCTGTCGCTTCGCTCCGATCGCGCGCCGGATGCCGATTTCGCGGCGGCGCTCGGATACCGAGACCAGCATGACGTTCATCACGCCGACGCCGCCGACGACGAGGGCAATACTGCCGACCACGCCCAGCAGAAGCGTCAGCAGGTTCATCTGCCGGTTCATCTGCTCGATCAGGGCCTCGGCGCTGTTGACCGACGGCTGGACCCCCTTCAGCACCAGGCCGACCGCGTTCTGAACCTGGGCCTGCGCCCGGGCGACCGTTGCGTTCGGCCGAAGGCGGCCGACGATCGCCTCGACCCGGTCGGTGCCGGTGATTCGCTTCAGCGTCCAGTAAGGAATCATCAGCCCGTCGTTGATCTCCATCGGCCGGAGCGCATTGTCAGGCGCACGTTCGACGCAGCCGATCACGGTGAAGACGTTGTCGAGCAGCATCACGTTCAGGCCGACCGGGTTGACGACGCCGGCCTGGCGCAATTGGCTGGTGAGGCGCTCGCCTAGCACGCAGTTGCACGCGCCCTGGTCGAGTTCGCTGATCGGCCGTCCTTTCACCATCTTCAACTTGTTGACCGTGTGGAAACCGCCGGTCACGCCCATGATCGAGGCCGCATACTCCTGACCCCGGAAGCGCATCTGCGCGAAACTCGTTCCATAGGGAGCCATGGAAACCAGCGACGGGCAGAGAGCGTGCAGCTTCGGCACCATTCGCAGGCCGATCACGTCCGCGGCTGCCTTCCCGTCGTCCCTGGCGAGGCCGGTGACGGTGACGAAGTCGGTGCCCATGTCCTGAAACTGGCGCAGGGCCTCGCTCTTGACGATCGCGCCGACCGAGACCATGGCGATGACCGAGGCGATGCCGATGACGATGCCCAAAAGGGCCAGGAATGTCCGCTGCACCGACGAAAGCAGGCTCCGCACGGCTTCCCTAAGGTTGGTACGCAGTTTCAGGAGCATGCCGACCCTCCCGCGGTCTCATCGACGATCCGACCGTCCCTGATCCGCACCTGGCGGCGGCATCGGGCCGCCATGGAGAGGTCGTGAGTGATGATGATCACCGTGATGCCGTCGTCGCGGTTGAGACTCGTGAAAAGGTCCATGATCTCCTGGCCGACCCGCGTGTCGAGGGCGCCGGTCGGCTCGTCGGCTAGGATCAGCGATGGGGTGCCGATGAGGGCCCTGGCCACGGCGACGCGCTGCTGCTGGCCGCCGGACAGTTCGGCCGGCCGGTGCCGTGCCCGGTCTTTCATGCCCACCTTCTCGAGCATGGCCATCGCCCGTGCTTCGCCCTCGCCCCTGGAAACGCCGCGATACACGAGCGGCAGAGCGACGTTCTCGAGCGCCGTCGACCGCGGCAGCAGGTTGAACTGTTGGAAAACGAACCCGATTTTTCGCGCCCGGATCTCGGAAAGCCGGTCGTCATCGAGGCTGAGCACGTTCTCGCCTTCGAGGAAGTATCGCCCCGACGTCGGCTCGTCCAGCAGGCCGATGATGTTCATCAGCGTGCTTTTCCCTCCGCCGGAGGTTCCGACGACCGCCGTGAGCTCGCCCTTTCCGACGGTCAGGTCGATCCCGTTCAGGATCGGCATGTCGAGAACGCCGATCCGGAAGGATTTCCTGATTCCCTCGAGCCTGATGACCTCGGACGATGAGCGGATGTCGACGGTCATGGCATGAACCGCTCAACGCTCAGGGCCACCACGTCGGAAGCGGTGATCCCGCCCAGCACCTCGACCGAGTCGAGCGTCGTCGAGCCTGCCACGATCGGCGTTTTCTCGAACCGGCCGGTCGCCGGATCGCGGCGGAAAACGAAATACTGGTCGGGCTCGGCCAGTACGGCGCTGACCGGCAGCACCATGGCCTCCGGGTTTTCGTAGGTCGTGACCATCGCCGATGCCGACATCCCGACCCGCACGGCCGCACGAGCGGTGTCGTCCAGCTGCGGCACGGAC
Source organism: bacterium ADurb.Bin374 (assembly GCA_002068715.1). The sequence continues at coordinate 285 of MWAR01000377.1, read as the reverse complement.
ACGGTGACGTCGAACGTCGGTGGTTTCCCACCTTCCGCCCTTCCGCCTTCCGAACCCCTGGCCTGGCAGGAGACGGCCGTGATCGAGCCGGGAAGCATCAGGCCGGGAAAGGCGTCGCCCGTGACCCAGGCCGGCTGGCCCACGGCGATCTTCGAGATGTTCACCTCGTCGACCTGCGACCGGACCATGATTCCCTCGAGATTGCCGATGGCCACGAGGGATTGTCCCTGCTCGACGGTCACGCCGCGCTCTATCTGCCGGGCGCCGCCGCTCCGGCGGTCATCG
>MWAR01000376.1 GCA_002068715.1 bacterium ADurb.Bin374 | reverse complement strand
CCGGCACCCCCGGCTGGTCGAAAACCCGCCGGCCGGCGTCAGCGGCTGACCGCCCGACGCCGGAAAGGCATCAGAAGACCGGGGTCACCTTGTCGCTGCCGAGGCACTTGGTGCAGACGTATCCGCGCACCAGCTTGCCGCGAAGCATGACGCGCTTCCGCTGAAGGTTGACGCTCCAGCGCCGTTTCGTGCGCCGATGCGAGTGGCTGAGCTGATAGCTGACCTGGGGTCCGCGTTCACAAACCAGACAATACCGAGACATTTGTGTCACCTCCGAACAAAGGTCAAGTGGTTCTGTATATTACCAGAATTTCACCGCCGATGCAACGACATTGTACACCATCATCGTTTTTCTTCTCGCTTCATCGTCTGCGCCTCGGCGGTAAAACGGTCTTTGTATCTCCATGTTGAAGCGGTCTTTGCGACCTGTGATCCGGCTGGTGTGAAAACGGATACACCTGGCCTGCCAGACGAGCGATTTTCCTAAGATGGAGCCGCCCGCCTTCCGATAGTTCTACAAAAGGCTTTCATCGGAGGTCGGGTCATGTCATTTCTGCAGAACGGGCGATACGCGCTCTTCCTGGTCGCCGTCATTCTTCTCGCAGCCGCCCTGGGGGGCTGCACGAACGCTAACTCCATCGCCGGCATCGACACGACGGATACAACAGACACCACCCTCACCGACACGTCCTCTACTTCGACGTCGGCGAACCTCTCCCCCATCCTGAACATCACCTCGTCGAACGCGATGGTGGGCCTCGGAGGGGAAGTGAACCTGACGGCCGACGCCATCGATCCCGATGGCGATCCGGTCCAGCTCGCCTGGACGGCATCGGGAGGTGTGATCATCAAGAATGTTTCGAACATGGCCGTCTGGAAAGCCCCTTCAACGACTGGCAGCTACGAAATCTCATGCCTCGCGTCGGACGGGAAGGGAGGCGCAACGTCATCGAAACTGAACGTCGCCGTCGTGGGTGGCCGTGTCTACCGTGTGACGGTGCAGGTGAACAGGGCATCGCTTCTCGTCAACCAGGCGGGATCGACGGCCGACGGCGAATGGCTCCCGCTCGCCCAGGCCAAAGTGACGATTCCCTCGCTGAATCTCGTCGGCATCACCAACGCGGAAGGGAAAGCGGAAATCGCGCTCGACACCGGTACTACCGTCGCCAGTTCCGCCGAAATCCAGATCACGTATCTCGACTGGAATCTCAGGTATGTATCACAGTTCCCTGCCAATGGCAGTTCGGTTACCGACACGGTGCAGTTTCATCCGGGGTATGAAGCGGCCTCGGTCGCTGTAGGGCGCGGCGATTCATTTACATCCCGCCGCGGGAGCGTTGAACTGGTGGTTCTTGGTGACGTTGCCGGCGAAGCCCTCCCGCTGAATGAAGTGCTGGTCAGCGCCGGAACGAGCCAACTCTCGACGAGCAACGGCACGGCACTTCTGAGTGTCGACGCGTCCCAGGGAGAGACGCGGATCTCGGTCGCGAAGAGCGGATACACCGATCGGAGAGACCTGGTGCTTCCCGTGGCGCTGGACGGACTGACGATGGTCCGGATGAAGCTGCAGAGCCAGAACTCGGTCCCGATCACGGACCCGATCATTTCCTGGGCCCGGCCGTATAACGGCCAGCAGGAGATACCCGTCACGACCGCATTCGAGGTCGGTTTCGGACAGGCCATGGACAAATCCTCGATTTTCGACGAGTTCGAGATGATCGTCGAGGTCGCGGGGGGAATGACGGCCGCCATCACCGGTTCGGCAGTTCCGTCGTTTTTCACGGTCGAGTGGTCAGGCGACACCATTCTGCGATTCAGGCCGAAGACCGCCCTTGCCGCGAAGAAAACATACAAGGTGATGCTGTCGAAATGGGGTGCCCGCACGGCGGACGGCAGGGTACTGCGCAGTTACGGCGGCGTCTTCGCGACGTTCACGACAGCCGCCGATCCGGCGCCTGTCGTCATCTCGACCTCGCCGCGCAACGGCGACAACGGCATTTCCCGCATCGGACCGTTCCTGGTGAAGTTCAGCAGGCCGATGGACCGATCGAGCCTGACAGCCGGACTGAAGCTCGACATCACCGACGAGACGGCGGGGGCAAGCGTTTCCATCAGCGGCGCGGCGCTCGAATCCGAATTCAGGATCACGTGGTCGGAAGACGACACCCTGCTGTCGCTCGTGCCCGTCAGGACACTGAGAGCCCGCTCTCCCTATCTCGTCCGGATCACGAGCGCGGATCTCCGGTCGAAATCCGGGCTCGCCGTCGCCGGCCTTTCACAGCTCTGGGTGCGTTTCACGACCGGTAACTGAGGATTCTCCGAGGGGTTCAGATGCCGGTCCGGAAAACGAGGGTCGGGATCGTGTCGAGCAGGATCATCAGATCGAGCGAGATCGACATGTTCTCGATATAATAGAGATCGTATTCTATATGTGTATGTATAGGTAGGTTCGCCGTCCGCGCATACACCTGCCATAATCCCGTGATGCCGGGGCGGACCTTGAGCCGCTTCGCCTCGAGCGGCGTGTAGTCCCTGACGATGAACGGCATTTCGGGCCGGGGGCCGACGAGGCTCATGTCGCCGGCCAACACGTTCCAGAGTTGCGGAAGCTCGTCGAGGCCGGAAGAGCGGAGGATCGCCCCGATGCGAGTGATCCGCGGGTCGCTCCGTTCCGTAGGCGTCGGCGAGTAGGCGTCGGCATCGGCGAACATCGTCCGGAACTTGTAGATCGTGAACTCGCGGCCGTCGAGGCCCACCCGTTTCTGCCGGAACATGATCGGCCCCGGCGAGTCGAGTTTGATCAGCAGGGAAAAAGCCAACGCGAGCGGGGCGAGAATCACCAGGAACGCCGCCGACACGAGCGCGTCCAACACCCGTTTGGCGGCGAGAACGAAGGTGCGCGACGCGGGAGAGGACACGCTCAGCATCACGGCGCCGTCGAAAAAGCCGCCCGCGATCTGGCGCAGATACAGGTTGCCGAACGACGGCACCAGGTGCAGGAGAATGGCCGGGTTGCGCGACCGTTCGCGGAGTTCCCAGAGCTGTTCGTAGGCGATGCGGTCCCCGAAGATGAACACCTCGTCGATGTGCTCGGCGACGATCACCTCGGGAAGCGGCACGCCCGCCCCGGCCGCGACGACGTCGGCACCGAGGGATGGATGTTCCCGGAGGCGCTTCTCGAAAAGATCGAGCGCCGCGCCAGTTCCCGCCAGAATGACCCGGCGACGGCCCCAGCCGCGCACATGAAGGGCTTCTCGAAGCCTGTGGGCGACCTGCCGGCCGATGCCGCCGATGCAGACGAACGTCAGCCACCAGAAGAAGAGCACGAGACGCGAGTAGTCGTAGGCATGGTACAGGAACGTGCCCGCCATGAGCAGCAGAAACAGGATGATCGAGGTCTTGAAGTGAAGAAGCAGTTCATCGAGCCTGAACAACAGGAGTTTCCGCTCGTAGCCGCCCCTCCAGAGGAGAAGAAGGTGCCAGATCGGGACAGCGGCACAAACGAGCAACGCATACTGGCGGGGATTTCGCAGATACGGCTCGACGTGAAACAGAAACTCGGAGGTGCGAAGCAGATAGGCGACCGTCGCCGACAGGCAGATCGTTATCGTGTCAGCTATAAAATTCAGCATCGGAACCAGCGCCGCCATGCTGGTTCGTCCACCAGCGACGGGTTCCGACGGAGCGGGGATAGCCGACATCGTTCAACGGCCGTCGTCCAGGGCGCGGAAGAGCCGATACCAGAGAAACCCGACCGTCAGAGAAACCAGCGTGGCGACAGCCGTGTATCGCAATCCCGGTCCGTCTCCGATCGCCAGCCTGACGTCCGGAGTTTTCACCGACTGAGCTCCCGTCGCGTCCGAGGACGGGGCGGAAGGCATGCCGGCTGCGCCGGAACGGCCCCCGTCGCGCGTTCCCATCGGTCTCGCAAGTCGCACATCCGGCGCGGGGGGCGTTGACGCCGCCTCCGCCGGGCCGCCGTATGGGCCGCTTGGCGGAGGTGGAACGTCCTGGACCGCCCGTTCGGGTTCGCCCATTCGCGAAGAGCCGATCGCCGGAACCGTCGATACGGTCGTGA
>MWAR01000375.1 GCA_002068715.1 bacterium ADurb.Bin374 | reverse complement strand
CCGATGCGATGCGGTTCATCATCGTCACCCGGCCGGCGGTGTCGGTGGTGATGACGCCTTCGCCGATACTGGCGAGCGTGACGGCGAGCCGCTCCTTCTCGTCTGTCAAAGCCTTTTCGGCGTCGCGCCTCGCGAAGAGCTCGGCTTGGAGTTCGTCGGTCCGGAGGGCCACCTGGGTCTGCAGCGCACGGTTCCAGACGAGGAAGGCGGTCAGAACGGCCGTCAGCATCATGGCTGCATATCCGAGAAAATGCCAGAAAAACTCGCTCGAAACGCCTCCGCTGCCCTCGAGTCTGATCCAGGTGCCGTAGATTTTCTGTCGCTCCTCTCCCGTGAGGGAGGAAAGACCCTTTTCCATGATCGACAGCAAGAGCGGTTCGTCATTTCTGCATGCGATGGCAAGGTGGTTCTTCTTGCCCGAGTCGCCGGCGACGCGCAGGTTCAGAATGCCGTGCTTTTCGATCAGCCAGGCGGCGATGGCGACATTGATGACGGTCGCGTCGGCCCTGCCGAAGGAAACCTCGTGAAGACAGGCGAGATCGTCGGGATACGCGATCAGCCTGAGATAGGGAAACGTGCTGCGGAGGTATTCATGGAGAGCGTTGCCGCTGGTTATCGCGATGCTCATGTCCTTCATGGCGCCGAACTCGAGCACGCCCTGCTGATCGTGACGGGTGATGATGACGTTGGGAATGTCGACGAGCGGCTTCGTGAAGGAAAGATAGTCCTGACGCCCGGATGTGATCTGGGCTGCCGTTATGCCGTCGACTTCCCGGCGTTTCGCCTTCTCGAGCACGTTGTCCCAGGTGGCGCATCTGACGATCTCTAATCGCACCCCGAGCCGGGTTTCGATACGCCGGAAACAGTCGGCGACGAATCCGCGATACGCTCCCTGATCGTCGAACCACTCGAGAGGCGGGAAGGCCGGGTCGGGGGCGAATCGGATGACGCCGTTTCGCTCGTTCAGCCAGGCCCGCTCTTCATCGGTGAGCGGGACGGTGCCGGATGCGAAAGGCGACGCTTTTCCGACCTGCGCAGAAACAGTCGACGACAGGCCGAAGACTGTCGTCGACAGGATGATCGCGATACAGATGATGGTTCTGAAAACTCTCATGCGGATGCTCGGGAACTTTTCAAATCTATCACGCTGAATGTGAAACGATCAATACGCTGGTATTTCTTTCCAACATACAACAACTATTTCTATTATATCAAAATAAATAATTATTTTCGATTTCATTTCTTCGGGAGTCGCGAAGGTTGGAGGCCAGAATGCCAAGAACGTCGGCTCATGAGATGCCTCTCGCATGTTTCGCCCCGGACGGTCGACGCCGTCGGAAGGTTTGACCCCGACAACGCCCTGTGGTAGATTCGGCACGTCAGTGTCGCTCTCAGAAAGGACGGAGAAGAGCCTTTCGGAACGACCGACCGGGTTCGTGAGAGGGAGGCTGCATACGGTCATCACGACCATGATGTCGATCCTGGCCCCACCGGGCCTGATGTCGATCGCTGCGGTCATTTCCCTGCTCATCGGTCGCCACGAGCGCGCCTGCTCGGTCTTTTCGGCCGCGTCGGCGTTGATTGCCGCGCTGGCGGGCATTGTACCGTGCCTTCTCGTTCTTTCCGGGCATGCGCCCCTGACGCTCCAGATCCCCTGGGAAATCCCGTTCGGGGAACTGGCGTTCCGGCTCGACGGCCTGTCGGCGTTTTTCCTGCTGCCCATCTTCGGTCTCGGCGCCCTCACGGCGGTGTATGGCAGTGCCTACCTTCCCCATGCGATAGATCCGAGACGTCTCGGCGTGGCCTGGTTCTGCTTTCATCTGCTGACGGCGAGCATGGTCACGGTGATTCTCGCGGCGAACGGCCTCCTGTTCCTGCTCGCCTGGGAACTGACCGTCCTGTCGTCGTTCGTTCTCGTCGTCCTGGGCGGCGACGGCGAAAGCAACCGGCGCGCGGGCTGGATCTACCTTGTCGCCTCGCACCTCGGAACCGGGTTCCTCATCGTGCTCTTCTTGCTGATGGGACAGAAAACGGGCTCCCTCGACTTCGCCGGCTTCTCCGGAATCGCCTCGCTTCCGGCGTCATTCAAGGGAACGCTGTTCCTCCTGGCGCTCGTCGGTTTCGGCACGAAAGCGGGCTTTCTGCCGCTTCACATCTGGCTTCCCGAGGCGCATCCGGCCGCCCCGAGCCATATTTCCGCCCTGATGTCCGGCGTCATGATCAAGACCGGCATCTATGGCCTGGTGAGGGTGCTGTTTTTCCTCGGCCACCCCACGCCGTGGTGGGGCTGGACACTGCTGGCCGTGGGGCTTGCGTCGGGAATTCTCGGCGTTCTCTTCGCCCTCGCGCAACACGACCTGAAACGGCTTCTCGCATATCATAGCGTCGAAAATATCGGCATCATCGCTCTCGGTCTCGGCCTTGGACTGACCGGCCTCAGCTATGGGCAGACGGCTGTCGCGGTGTTCGGGCTGGCCGGCGGCCTGCTGCACGTCCTCAACCACGCGGTGTTCAAGGGACTGCTGTTCCTCGGGGCCGGGGCGGTGCTCCAGCAGACCGGCACCCGCGATATCGACCGTCTGGGCGGCCTCATGAAGGGTATGCCCTGGACCGGCACCTCGTTCCTCGTCGGGAGCCTTTCCATCTCGGGACTTCCCCCGTTCAATGGGTTCGTCAGCGAATTCCTCATCTATGCAGGCGCGCTGCTGGCGGTCCTGGGGCCGTCCACGCCCCTCGTCGCCGCCGGCCTGCTGATCATCGTCGGCCTGTCTCTCATCGGCGGCCTCGCCGCCGCGTGCTTCGCAAAGGCGTTCAGCGTCGTCTTCCTCGGCAGTCCGCGCGCGGACGGGGCGGAACCCGCCGGCGACGTCGGGCCGGCCATGCGCCTGCCGATGGCGGTGCTGGCGGCCCTGTGCTTCCTGATCGCCGTCGCCGCGCCGTTCGGTCTCGAGGCACTCGCCGTCGCGATCAGCGGGCACCCGGATATTGTCAGGGTTTCCGAGGCCCTGTGGTTCCTTGCCCGCGCATACACTCCCCTCGCGGCGATTGTCTGGGGAGCGTTCCTCCTCCTCGCGCTGGCGGGCGGCGTCCTTGCCTGGCGCCGGTATCTCCTGACGGGCCGTGACGTCGGTAATGTCTGTACATGGGATTGCGGGTATGCCCGGCCTTCGAATAGCATGCAATATACAGGCTCCTCGTTCGCCCAGCCGCTCGTCGACCTTTTCGATCCCGTCCTGAAGACCGAAAAGCACCTGGAAGGGGTCGACGGGTATTTCCCCCGTCGCGCGCGTTTCGCGTCGCACACCGCCGATCTGTTCCTGGAACGGGTGTTCACACCGGTTTTCCGGGGCGTCGCCGCTGTTCTCCATCTCGTGACACCCATGCAGAGCGGCGTGGTGCAGGCTTACGTCCTCTACATCACGATCACGCTGGTGGTCCTGCTGATTGGAGGCGTGCTGTGACGCTTTCGCTCCTTCATCCGCTGCTGGCGCTGATCCTCGCGCCGCTTCTGCAGGGCATCATCAACCGAACGAAGGCGCTCTTCGCCGGAAGACGCGGGCCGCCGCTCCTCCAGCCCTACTGGGACATCGCAAAACTTCTGCGCAAAGGTGCTGTCTACAGCGAGACGACGACCCGGCTCTTCCGGCTCGCACCGGCGGCCGGCGTGGCCATCGGCGCAATCTGCCTCGTCTTCCTGCCGCTTGGCAACCTGCGCGCCGCCTTCTCGTTCGAGGGCGACCTGGTCTTCGTCATCTACCTGCTGGCGTTGCACCGGTTTCTCACCGTCATCGCCGCCATGGACACGGGAAGCGCGTTCGAAGGCATGGGCGCCAGCCGGGAAATGGCCTTTTCGGCCCTCGCCGA
>MWAR01000374.1 GCA_002068715.1 bacterium ADurb.Bin374 | reverse complement strand
GGTTCGGCGCCTACGGCAGCCACATCCTGACCAAGAAATCCAGCAAGCGGAAGCGCAACTACCGCCAGTCGAAGCTTGTCCATTCCGGTGACGAGAAGGCCATCAAGAAGATGCTTCCCTACGGCTGATCCCGGCCGCACAGTACCAGCTGAATAGCAGGAGGAAACCACATGCCACGTTCAAAAAGTTCAAGCAATTCCCGACGCAAGGATAAAAAGGTATTCCGGCTGGCTAAGGGCTTCTGGGGAGGCCGCCGCAAGGTAAAGAAAACCGCGAAGGAAGCCGTCCTCAACGCTCTCTGGCACGCCTACAACCACCGCCGCGACCGCAAGCAGGACATGCGGTCCCTGTGGATCATCCGCATCAACGCGGCCTGCCGCACCCATGACATCAGCTACAGCCGCTTCATGGACGGCCTGAAGAAGTCCGGCATCACCCTGAACCGCAAGGTCCTGGCCGAGATGGCCGTGAACGATCCCGAGGCCTTTAAGAGCGTCGTCTCCGTGGCGAAAGCCAAGACGGCCTGAGGCGAAACCAGCGGCGCGACCATGCGCCTCTGAAAAACCCCCGGGGAAACCCGGGGGTTTTTCGTCAAAATATGCTATACTCTGCCCGCTTTCATGTCCCCTCTCTGAAAGGATGTTCTCGTCTTCCGTGAAACACATCACGTCGGCTCACAACCCGGTATTCACCTGGGCCCGGCGGCTCGTCGAGCGGCCCGAGGCCGCTGAAGACGGGACCATGACCGTCCTCCTCGAAGGCGAAAAACTGGTCATCGAAGCCCTCCGCTCGGGCGCGAGACTGCGCGGGCTGTTCGTCGTCGAGGGACGTGAAACCGACTGGCAGGCACACGAGGCGCTGCTCCACGTCCTGACGCCCGACCTGATGAAGCGGCTTTCGGGAATCGAATCCCATTCCCCCGTCGCCGCTGCCGTGGCGCTGCCGCCCGTCCGTCCGCTTTCCGAGACGCTTTCCCGGGCGAAGACGGTCGTCGTGCTCGACCGGGTCCAGGACCCGGGAAACGTCGGCACGATCATCCGTTCCTGCGAAGCTCTTGGCGCCGACGCCCTCATCCTCCTTCGGGGAAGCTGCTCACGCGGCAATATGAAAGTCCTGCGGGCGGCGATGGGCTCTGCCTTCCGTCTTCCCGTGCATCTCGTTTCCGACCCGGCCGATCTGCTCGCCGAACTGGGCCGCGCCTCATTCACGCCGCTGGCGACAGCCATGAGCGGCCGCGCGATCTGGGAAAAACCGCTTCCCGGCAAAGCCGCGCTGTTTTTCGGCGCCGAGGGAACCGGTCTCGACGCGGCTCTCACAGCCGGATGTCACGAAACCATCCGCATCCCCATGCAGGGAGCGGTCGAATCGCTCAACGTGGCGGCATCCGTCGCCATATGCCTCTACGAGCGGGCGCGCCCCGCTTCCTCCACCGGCCAGTCCACGTCGCAGACGCGACACACCAAGGAGACATCATGACGGAAACTCACGACACGATCTGGCAGCTGTTCGAGACCGAGAAAGCCGCGGCGAAAGGCGCCAAGGACATGGAAGCCCTCCGCGTCAGGTTTCTCGGGAAAAAGGGCCTGGTGACCGAGCTGTTGAAGACCCTCGGCAAGCTCGCTCCCGAAGAGCGAAAAGCGGCCGGCGAGCGCATCAACACTCTCAAGAACCGCATCGCCGAGGCACTGGACGGAGATCTGACGAAGCTCCAGGCCGCCGAGGAAGCAGCGCGGATCAAGGCCGAGCGCCCCGATCCAACCCTTCCCGGCACGATGCCCCTTCCCGGCACGATCCATCCCGTGACGCAGGTCGCCCTCGAAGTGGCCCGCATTTTCCAGTCGATGGGCTTCTTCATGGCCGACGGTCCCGAGATCGAGGATGAATACTACAACTTCGAGGCGCTGAACGTGCCGAAGCACCACCCGGCGCGCGACATGCAGGACACCTTCTACCTCGAAAACGGCCAGGTGCTCCGCACCCAGACGTCGCCGGTCCAGATCCGCGTCATGGAGACGATGCAGCCGCCGCTGAAGATGATCGCGCTCGGCAAGGTGTTCCGCAAGGACAGCGACATCACCCACTCGCCGATGTTCACGCAGATGGAAGGCCTCGTCGTCGACGAAAACGTGTCGCTCGCCGACCTGAAGGGCACGCTGAACATGTTCACCGAGGCGATGTTCGGAAAGCGGCCGACCCGCTTCCGGCCCAGCTTCTTCCCGTTCACCGAGCCGTCTGCCGAGATGGACATCCAGTGCGTCTTCTGCTCGGGCAAGGGCTGCAAGGTCTGCAAGGGAAGCGGATGGATGGAGGTTCTCGGCTGCGGCATGGTCAACCCGCGCGTGTTCGAGGCCGTGAAATACGATACCGAGAAGTATACCGGCTTCGCGTTCGGCATGGGCATCGAACGCATCGCGATGCAGCGCTACGGCATCAACGACATCCGGCTCCTGTACGGATCCGACATCCGCTTCCTGCGCCAATTCTGAGGAGACACACCCATGAAGATACTGTTGAGCTGGCTTCGTGATTATATCGATATCCAGGTTTCCCCCGAACAGATCGCGGACGCCCTGCAGATGGCGGGCATCGAGGTCGAATCGATCCACCAGCCCGGGAAGGGCCTTTCCAAAGTCGTCGTCGGGCAGATTCTCACCCGCGGCCCCCACCCCAACGCCGACAAGCTGTCGATCTGCACGGTGAACGTCGGGGCGGCCGAGCCGCTGAAGATCGTCTGCGGCGCCCCCAACTGCGACGCCGGCAACAAGGTTCCCGTCGCGACGATCGGCGCGTCGCTGCCCACGGGCTTCGAGATCCGCAAGGCGAAGATCCGCGGCGAGGAGTCGTTCGGCATGATGTGCAGCCGGCGCGAACTCGGCATCAGCGACGAGCACGAAGGGCTCTGGATTCTTCCCGCCGATGTTTCCATAGGGGAAGATATTGTAAAAGCCCTCGGCATGGACGACGTGATTTTCGAGATCAGCGTCACGCCGAACCGGGGCGACGCCCTCTCCCACCTCGGCATCGCGCGCGAGCTGTCGGCGATCTTCAACCTGCCGCTGCATCGCGAAGGCCTGGCCGGCGTTTCCGGGGAAGGCGACGTCGATTCCCAGACGAGCGTCACGATCGAGGATTCCGACCTCTGCCCGCGGTATGGCGCGCGGCTGGTGCGTAACGTGAAGGTCGGGCCGAGCCCGCGCTGGCTGCAGGACCGGCTCGAGAAAATCGGCCTGCGCGCCATCAACAACGTCGTCGACGTGACGAATTATGTATTGATGGATATAGGTCACCCCATGCACGCGTTCGACTTCGACCGGCTC
>MWAR01000373.1 GCA_002068715.1 bacterium ADurb.Bin374 | reverse complement strand
CCCGCCCCTACAGGAGACCGGATAGAATTCCCTGTCCGCAGGGATTCCTTACGTCAGATATGGCCCCGGGCCTTGAGAGTCTTCACCATCGAGTTCACGACGTGAATGCCCTTCGTGCCGCGGCCGAAACCGTCATCCATGCCAGATTCCTTCGCCATGTCGCGGCTGACCTGGGTGCCGCCGGCAATCAGGATGATCTTGTCGCGGATGCCCTTCTCGCGGCACAACTCGTCGAGCTTCTTCATGTTCGCGCGATGCACGTCGTTGTGCGAGATGATCGTGCTGATGAGGATCGCCTGTGCGCCAGTCTCGATCGCCGCATCGATCAGCTTCCCGACCGGCACCGAGGTGCCGAGGTAATGATATTTCACACCGTATTTTTCGATGCCGCCGTGCTTGATATCGAGAATCTCGCGCAGTCCGACCGAGTGTTCGTCCTCGCCGACCGTTCCCGCGACGACCTTGAGGCCAACCGTCTTCACCGCCGCGCGCAGATCGTCCTCGGGCAGGATGATCTCTTTCGGCGGAATCTTCAGCGACGCCTTTTCGATCGAGAAATCGACCTTGCCCTTCACCTCGATGAAGGTGCCTTCACACGGGTGCATCACCTGGGCGTTGATGACCTCGGGATCATGCAAGCCCATCTTCTTCGCGATCTCGATGCCGGCAACCCGCGCCGTCTCGATCTCTTCGGGAACGAAGAACTGGAGAAGCATCACGCCGTCGCCGGCCCACTCGGCCTCTGGTCGGATCTTCCCGCCCTTGCGGTACGGCAGGGTCTTCTCGAGCCGCGCATGGCAACTGTCGGACGGATCGAGCTCGTCGATGAAGACGATCTTGTCGGGTTTGCACAGGGTGCAGCCGTCAATCGGCGCGCAGAGGTTCTTCACGCCCTTCGGCGGATGGTTGTTGCCGAAATGGCTGCAGACGGGGGCGAAGTAATCGGCTTCGCGCTTCACGATCGAGCCGGCCCCAACGCCGCCCTTGCCGTCGCGAGCGATGCCATCGCCATTGCGTTCCGGATACTTCGCGGAATCGACGAAGAACCCCTTCTCGACGGCGGCGAAATAGCCGCCGATCTCGAGCATCTCCTCGAGGAAGCAGATCGCTCGTTCCTTCAGGTCACGGACCATCTCGCCAAGCGGCCCGTCGCGATCGAGCTTCACCAGGTCCTTGATGCCGTCGAGCGCGACCAGCGTCTGCTTGGCCGTCTCGATGCCGCGGATGTTGTTGTAGTGCCACGGCACGTTGCGTCCCTCGTCGGGCGTGATCGTGCTCTGGATGTCGGCGCGGGTCAGGGCCGAGATCAGCGTGTCGATCACGTGCGTGCGGGTGGCTTCTTCGATATCAGCTTCTATATATCTGGTATTCTGTTGCGCGCGCATCTTGTATTCGCTGAAGAAATCGCGCAGGGCGACCGCATACGGCAGATCATACCAGAGCTTCGGTGACGGCGGCGCGCAGGGCGGCACGGTCGAGAGGCCGATCAGATCCTTCGGCATTCCGACGGCAGCCGAGAAGGCGCAGTTGATGCCGTGCTGCACGAGCAACTCGGGCATGACCGACCAGCCTTCTTTGGCGGTGGCGTTGGCGTTGTGAGCCCCGTCGATCTGGAAGATGCGGGCGCCCGACATGACGCATTTCGCCTCGGCCGCGTCGATGAACGACCGGTACATGTTCACGTTTCTATACAGGACGTTATACTGCGGGTCCTGGTGAGCGCCGTTGATGCCCTCCTCGGCGAACAGCACGGCGACTTCGGGGCCGGCGACCCCTGAAACATACGAATGGAAGTTGATCGGCCGGCCGACTTCGTCTTCGATCATGTCGCAGGCCTTGCGCGAGGCACGGATCTGCTTGCGCGTGATCGGCACCCCGCCGACACCTTCCGGCGTGCCTTCGAGCAGGCCGTCGATATGGCTCTGGCCGGTGGTGCGGATGACCATGATGTGGTCGGCGCCGTGCCAGGCGGCCATGCGCATGCGACGTAAATCGTCTTCAAAACGCCCCGACGCGATCTCGGTCGTGATGACCGGCTTCGGCTGGGGGTCGATTTGGTCGAAATACTTGGCCGCCGGCAGAGGAATCGAGTTCTTGAGCGGCTTCGTCATGTCCTTGTAATGGAACTTGTGGACCTTGTATCCGCCGGGAACCTCCTCGCGCCAGGTCCAGCCCTTGCGGCGCGGGTGATAGTGTTCGAGATCGTTCAGGATGTTCTCGATATCGAGCTTCACTTTGGGGTCGAGTTTTTCCGTCGTCATCGTCACTTTCCTCCAAACAGCCCGTTGAGAACCGAGGCGTCTTCGATGATCTTTTTCGCCGCGCCGCGCACATCGGTCTTGCATGTTTCCGCGACTTTCAGCACCACGTGCCCTGCCCCGTGGCCGAGCAGGCCGGCCTCATTGACGCGCGTCACGACGCCTTTGGTCGAGATGCTGTCGATGCCCATGCGCAGCAGGACCGCGCGCTCGATCGAAGGCGAGGTGTGGGTCTTCGCAAGTTCGATCATCGGCTCGACGGCCTTGCCGCAAAGCTCCCAGAACCGGGCCTTCAGCTGCTCGTCGCTCATCTTGTGCAGCTCTGCCCTCCGCTTTTCGAATCGGGCGATTCTGTCGTTGTCCGTCATTCCTCGTTTCCTTTCTCTTTCTTGGTAGTGCCGGGAGATGCGGCGAGAGACGCCTTTCGACGCCTCTCGCCGTTCTTCACATGGAACGGGGCGTCATGCCTTCAGCTGCGGCAACACACTATCGAGCCAAGCCGAATCTTTCTTCACATCAGCCGCGAGGAACGCCTTGTCCTCCGGCGACCAGCTCGCAGCCGGAAGGATCTTTGCGGCATTCTTCAGATACGAGACGCGAAGCTTGTCGAGAGGCTGGTCGTGACCGGCGACCTGGTCGAAACGCTCGGGAATCACGATGTTCTTCCCGGGAACGTTCTCGCGCGGATCGCCGCGCCGAACCTCGATGCCCATCGAACGAGCGAAAGCAAGCTGGGAATTGTGGTGCTTGCCGGCGCCGGTATACTCGGTTTCCTGCACGACGACGATCTGGTCGCGGTCCATCTCGCGGGCGATCGCGACGGCGGCGGTCAGACTGGTGTTACCGGCCGGTCCCCGTTCGATGCCTTCGAGCTTCGCGAGCAGTTCGGTGATGTAGAACACCTCACCCTGCATGACGAGGCGGTATTCATCCATGTAGCGCATGCTTCGCGCAGCGTTGCGCGGCACGTCGGTGCGGTCGGGCCAGGTGGCGAACGGCACGCCGAAACCGGTGTGGCCTGTCGTGAACGACTTGCGATTGAAGTCGCGATCCGAAGCCATGTGCAGCCCGCTCAGATCGACCGAGCACGCAATGACGCGGGTCTTCGCAGCACCCGCCGCCAACAGTCCGCGTGCCGTTCCCGTCAGGTTGCCGCCGCCCGCATGGGTGACGATCACCGCGTCGGGATCGCGGTTGTATCGGGCGCGCACCTGGGCCGCGATCTCGGTTCCGAGCGTTTCGATGCCGCGAATGGCGAACGGCGTGTACAGCGAGGCATTGAAGAAACCGGTCTCCTCGAGCGTCGTCAGCATGACGTAGAACAGCTCGGGGCCGACCGTCAGTTTGTGCACCTCGGCGCCGAACGCCTCGCATTTGCGGCCCTTCTCGACGATCTCGGGCTGGCCGACGCCACGCGAGTCGTATACTTCCTGCAATACGATGCACTTGAGCCCGCGCTGGGCCGCCTGGGAAGCGACCGCGGCGCCGTAGTTGCCCGACGTGGCCGTCGCGACCCCAGCGAAGCCTCGGCGTTTCGCTTCGTAGCAGGAGATCGCGGCGCGGCGCGCCTTGAAGCTGCCAGACGCGTTCGCCGCCTCGTCTTTCAGGAGGATCGTCGCGCCCTTTCCGGGAGCGCTGATTTTCCTGACCGCCTCGGTCAGGTTTCTCAGCTCGAACAACGGCGTATCGCCGACCTTCGTTTCGCGCTGGATGCGAACGAGCTCTTCCAGCGTGAAGCCGGTGTCGCGCATCATCTTCTCGTAGTCGAAGCGGACGGGCGACTGTTCGTAGGCCGAAAAATCGATGCCGAGCGAAGCCTTCATGATCTCGTTCTTGCGCGCCATCACGGCGGCGTAACTCATATCACGGCTCATGCCTGGCCCCCCAGTCCGATTCTGAGAAGTTCCGGCACGGTCTCGCCGAAACTGTGGCTGTAACTCGGGTTCACGGTGCGAAGGGTTCCCGTCAGGGTGCGGCCGATCAACGTCCGGATCGTCGCTTCCGCGCCGACCTCGGCCGGCGCCGCCAGGAAGCCGGAAATCCGACGCACATAGGGCGTCGCCCGCGTGTCGTCGGGAACGCTCGGCGCCCGCTGTGCAGGCGTCAGAATGACCTGTTCGATCTCGACCCAGGTCTCAGCTGGAATCTTGTTCATGGTATCGTCAGCAGGCGGCCGTGGCCACCCGTTGCCTCACAGATGACGTTCGAAAGCGCTCGGCCCCATAAGGGCC
>MWAR01000372.1 GCA_002068715.1 bacterium ADurb.Bin374 | reverse complement strand
CCCGGCTGGCGATGTCGAGGTGGTTGGTCGGCTCGTCGAGCACGAGGAAGTTCACCGGCTGTGCAAGCAGGCAGGCCAGCATGACGCGGGTTTTCTCGCCGCCCGAAAGGATCGAGACTTTCTTGTCGGAATCGTCGCCCGAGAACTGGAAGGCTCCGAGCAGGTTCTTGATGTACCCGACGGTCGCGAGAGGCAGGCGCTCCTGGAGCTCCTCGAAGACGGTGCGTTCCGCCTTGAGCGCATCGCATGAATACTGGCTGAAATAACCGAGCTGCACTCCCGCGCCGAGGCTGCACGTGCCGCCGGTCGCCTCGGTCTGCTGGCTGATGATCTTGAGCATGGTCGATTTCCCGGCGCCGTTGACGCCGGTGAGAGCGATCTTGTTGCATCGCACGACGGTGCCGGTGACTCCCGAAAAGACCGGAACGGACCGGCCGTCGGGCAGCGGCCACGTCTTCGCGAGATCCTTGAAACTGGCCACGATGTCGCCGCTGCGCTTCGATGGCGGAAACTCGAACTTGATCACCTTCGGATCGGGCGGCACGACGATGCGTTCGATCTTTTCGATCGTCTTCACGCGCGACTGGACCTGCGCGGCGTGGGAGGCGCGCGCCGCGAACCGGGCGATGAACTCCTCTTCCTTCGCCAGCATCGCCTGCTGTCGCTTCTGCGCTGCAAGAAGCTGCTCGCGCCGGACCACCCGCTCGCGCAGGTAGAAATCATAGTCTCCGCTATATGTCGTGATCGTCTCGCCTGCCACCTCGATGGTCCGGTTGCAGATGCGCGTCATGAACTCGCGGTCGTGGCAGGTCATCACAAGCGCGCCCTTGAACTCCTTCAGCCAGCCCTCGAGCCAGACGATCGACTCGATGTCGAGGTGGTTGGTCGGCTCGTCGATCAGCAGCACGTCGGGGTTCAGCAGCAGGATGCGGGCGAGGGCGATCCGCATCTTCCAGCCGCCAGAGAACGTCTCGACGGGCTGTTCCCACCGGTCTGGGCCGATGCCCAGTCCGTTCAGGATCGTCTGGGCGTGGGTCTCCTTCTCATACCCGTCGAGGTGGATGAACTCCTCCTGGAGCTTGCCGTAACGCGTCATCTCGGCGTCGCTCAGGCCCCCGTCGGGGTCGGCCATGCGGTGCTCGAGCTCGTGAAGCTCCTTCCCGATCTGGTGGACGCGCCCGGCGCCGGCCAGCACCTCCTCGATCACGGGCCGGCCAGCCATTTCGCCGACGGTTTGGGAAAAATAGCCCACAACGATGCCGGGCAACACCGACACCTCGCCCTCGTCGGGCTTCTCTTCGCCGGTGATCAGGCGGAATACCGTGGTCTTGCCGGCGCCGTTCGGGCCGACCAGGCCGATCTTGTCCCCCGGCCGAACCAGGAAACCAGCGTTCTGGAACAGGACGCGCTTGCCATACGCGATCTTGACATTCGAAAGATTGATCATGCTTGTCTCGTGCTATATATAATGAATTGTATATAATTCTGCGCCGGCGCGGCCCTGCCGTGCTGCCGGATGGTCGATCAGGGTGTCTTTCTGACCAGGACCCAGACCGTGCCGTGGCTGCCGGCTCTTCCGCAGGGTGGGAAAACCTCGGCCTTCTTGAAGGTCCTTGTCGCTTCGGGGTGGGTCTGGCACTTGTAAATGCCGCCGATAACGCATCTGTCTCCCGTTTTTCCGGTCATGAAGGTTCCTTTTGTAACGCAATTTCCATTGTTCGATGGTTCGCGTCATGATATCACATTCGTGACATGCATATTCCGGCGATATCCCGCAAAGTCCGTATCACATCCGATGTTGCGCGGCGGATCGGACCGGTGTTTGTCGAACTGACCAACTCACGAGTTGGTGCCTTCCTCAGGGGGTTTGACGGCCGATGTCACGTTCATGCAAAAACTGAGATGAAATGTGGTAAAGTGGCTCTCAGCCATGAAGCGAACATTGAACCTGGTCATCCTGATTGCCGCGTTCATCAGTGGAATCAAGAGCTTTCCCTGGTTTTCGACGCAGTTCCTGATCTTTTTCGGGCTCTGGATATGGGCTCTTATCCTCGATCTGAACTCCGCCGGCCGTTCCGGGAGCGGAGGCGAGCCAACTCTCCGCAAAGAGGGAAAGGGTGGGGTGCCCGTTATCGCGTCGCACCAGGCGGAGATGCCCGTTCCCGAACACGCCGCTTCCGGAGAGATGCCGGCAACTTCCGGCCCGAAAACTCCGGAAGAAGCCGCCAGCGCCAAATTCCGCCTTTCCGCAGCCGCTTCTGAAAAAGCCGCTCATACGGTTTTCGGGCGCGAGTATGCCGCGTTCACGTTCGAGTGGACCAACGTCTTCCTGAGAGTCATGACGCCTTCCCCCGACTGGGACGGCCGCATTCGCGCCGCTCTCGCGGAATACTGCGCGCTGACCGGCATCACCCAGGCGCAGATCTATGCGATCGACCCCTCGCGGCCCCAGACGATGGTGCTTGCGGCCCAGGTGCCGTCGCAGAGCAGGCCGGCCAAGAGACCGAGCTTCGAGTATGCTGGCACCTCATTCGAGAAGCTCGTCGCGGAAACCGTGCAGGTCGTGCCAGAACCGAAGCGGCTCGACGTGATGCCGCCCGTTCCGACGAAGATTGCGTCGCCCCTCCTGCATGGAACGAAGCTGATCGGTCTCGTGAACGTGGAAGAGGCCCCGATGGGATTGATCGATCCGCCGCTGGAGAAACTGTTTCTGTACCAGATCGGCCAGATCCTGGGCTGTATCGTTGGCAGCATGATGGACCAGGCGGCTCTCGAAACGCGGAACCGTGAGCTGGAAAACGAGGTGAAGAAGCTTTCGTCGCACCAGCAG